>NZ_JAMQJY010000006.1 GCF_023703085.1 Alkalicoccobacillus plakortidis
ATCTCTTGGGCAATGAGTGATTCATCTAAGCCAGAAACATCGGGAAGTGACCTTTGAACTTCATCAATGCGGACAGGTAACGTATCAAGCTGTGCATTTACACCTGCTTTTTGAGAAGTAAGCCATTTACGATGATCCTCAATAGATCGATCGCCTAAGATACTTGGTAATGAAGCGAGCTCTTTGTTAGCTGCCACAACCTCATCATTCGAGATATCACCCCCGACTTGAAGTAGAACGTCTCTACGCTTCTGCCAATGCAATTGCTCATTAAAGTAAGTTGGTGATGTAAGCAGTTTAAAGACATCTTCCTTAATGAGCTCTGCTACTTTTTCATCAAATTCTTTTTTCTTTTTGGGAATTTCATCAATAAAATGGTCTGTAGTGTGGCCAGAGAAAGTGCTCTCTGCACTTCCACGTTTTTTAGTCCACTTTTCGGCATAGACTTTCTTTAAGGTCAGCTTCTTAATCCCATCTATCTCAAATTTAGCTTCTACCTCATGACTCAAACCATGAAGGTGATCTCCTGACTCCGTTAATGTTTTGATATCAAAATCTGTTTTATTTTGACTGTTCTTGTTAAAGAGCAACCAAACGAAAGCATCAAATACACTGGTCTTTCCACTAGCGTTATCTCCATAGACAACAACGTCTTCTCCATTCGCCTCCAAACGAAAACTTTTAATCCCTTTAAAATGAGTGAGTTCAATCGAGAGCAATTTTAATGATTTAGTCATATCCTTTAACCTCCATTTGTGTTTTAACAGCAAGCGCTATATACTAAAGAGACCATTAATTCTTAAGCACTTACCTGAGCTATTCGTGTTCCACCACGAATGGCTTTTTGTTTGACTGCAGCTTCCATACAAACTCGAATGATCATGAATTTACGCTTGTCTGCTAACTCCTCACGCATCTTTTGAATGCGACCTGTTTTCTTATAAAAGTCTGCTGACTCACTCATATGCTTTTCTAACTTCTTAAATTGATCTACATCAATTTGTGTTACAGAATCAAAGCTGAACATGAATTGCTTCATTTGGTTTCACCCCCTCTAATTATTTTAGTGCCACATATTTTGCAGAAATTCGCGCCAGTTGGATGATCAGTATTTCTGCAAGTTGGACATTGATAATCTAATCTAGCCATGGGTATACCTCCTATACAGTTTTCTAAGAACTTGGTGCAGCTGCACCGTGAGACGCACAAGTAGGGGGGCTTGTACACCTCACGGCAAAGCTGAGCTTGCCGTCACAATCAATTATTGATATGATTGTGTTATTGAATTAAGTAAGAACCGAAGCGCTAACTGTTACAGCAGTAAGTGCTTTTTTTAATGGATGATGCTTGTCCTGGTGAGCAATACGAGCTCTTTCCACTCTGTCAGCTAGTTTCCTAAAGGAGAGACAATTCTCTTCTTCACGACACAAAGATAAAAATTTACTGTGTTTTCTAAGTGATTGCGTAATATAGATCATTTCCTCTGAATCAAAATCCTTTTTACCTTCCACGACCTTGTTCAGTATGAGATCAAAACGTTTTTGCTCTGCTGAGTACCTCTTTGGTCTTATATCTTCCATTGCTTCAATGATCATTTGCTGGCCTTTAATATTTAGTTGCAGTCGTTGTTTCATTTCTTACCACGTCCAATCGCTAGATTTATCTCAAATCCATATATGTTCTCATTACCTGTTGTTTTGGCGTACGTTCTAACTGCTTCCTGTATGTCAGATTGAAGTTTTCTGTCTGCACGATCATGTACTAATTTTTCTTCTGCCATATTCTCCATACGCTGCATGATCAGTTCAACATCATCTAAATTTTTTTTAGCTTGTTCCATATCCTCTTTAGCAAATTGGTAAGTTGCAGAAGCCATTGAATTTAATAATTGCCCTTTTAAAGCCATAATTTTTTCACGATCTTTCATTAACACACTCTCAACTAATCCTTTTTTCATAACGATCAACCTCCTGTAATTAATTGCATGGCATTTTGTAAAACCGTCAACCCGTCACCTGCAGCAATATAAGCTATGATTAATTCTTTAGCATTTGTGACTTCCGCCCAGTGAATCATCTGCGGAAAGCTCGGTATTTTCTTCCCTGTTTCAAATTTAGAAACGCACGACTGTGATAGGTTCAATTCTGTTGCTAATTCACGCTGATCAAATCCCGCTTTTACCCTCATAGCGCGCATCATGGCGCTGAGCTTCAACTCTTCTCACCTCCTCTCATATTCCAATTTGGAATATATGGCGTATTGGAATCAAAAATAAAGTGAAATTTAGTAAACTATATTTAGATGAAGGAGCTTGTACATCAGGGGAAGATTTCCCCTTAAGCACTACCCTTTTTTGAAAGTGCTTCTTGTTCTTTTCGTTTTGATATAATTCGCTTAGCATCTTCAATAAAACACTCTTTGAAGATGATTGTTTGTTCTTTATTCAGTTGGATTTTTTTACTGTCCATTGGTAATGCCTCCTTTCCTAGTGATTCTTATGTGAGTTGGACAGAAGGACTAACCTGTTATTATTGTGCACTTTTTGCACAATCATTTTCAAAAAAAATAGTCCATTCTAAATTAAATAGCTGAGCCAATTTCTTAGCGACCTTAACACTAGGAACTAAACCCAGTTCAATTTTAGTGTAATAAGAACGGTCAATACCTATGATCTTAGCTACTTGAGCTTGAGTTAGCTTTTTCTCATTTCGCTTTTGCTCTAAAAGTTTAGTGTTCATTTTCGGGCTCCTTTCTTAATTCTTAACTTAATTTTGATTATACAGTGCAATTTATGCACAGTCAAATACTTTTTGTGTATTTTATTCACAAAACTTTTATTCACGTATTACTTTCTCTATAATAGAAATGTGCATATTATTCACACTAGAATAGAAGGTGACACTAAATCATGTATGGGAAGAGGCTTACTTCTTTGAGAAAACAAAAAAAGTTATCTCAAGAAGGGTTAACAAATAAATTAGGAATTAACCGATCTACTTATGCTCGTTATGAAAGAGAGCAGACACAACCAGACTATGATACTCTTCAGAAGTTAGCCGATTTCTTCGAAGTTTCTACTGATTATTTGTTAGGAAGAGTAGACGAACCAGACTCAATGATCTCAATCGCGTTTGAAGATGGCGGTGAAGAGCCTTTATCCGAAGATGAAAAAGAGCACTTAGAAGAAATGCTTAAAAATTTTAGAGAGACCAAAAAGCGTTGGTTAAAAGCAAGAGGTTTGCCTGAGGAAGATTAATTATAAAAAGAAGTACTTAGCCCTTGGGCTATTTCTTTTAAATATAGATACGAACATATATTCTTATAAAGGGTGGATACAATGCGCTTCGCAACTCAGAAGGACACAACTGCAAGTAAATTTTTTAAGCAAAAAGGCATCTTAACGGTTGAACATTTAGACATGAATTATCTCGCAGATATCTTTAGATTAGAGATTCAGTACGTTAAGTTTAAAAGCAAAGTTCTATATAGAGATTCATTTACCATTATGGCACTTACTGAAGGTAATTCGATAATAGAAACTAGACGCACTTTCTTTCATGAACTGAGTCACCACTTTAATCATTATGGGAGTCAGAATAAGATGGATACTAGCTTTAGAGATTTACAAGAATCACAAGCAAGATGGCTTTCTTTATATTATGCGATGCCATTGCATATTTTTGAGCCTTTATTAATTAAATATAAAGATCCTAAATATCTTGCAGAACTGTTTGAGCTACCTATAGATATGATCTTAGAACGCTGTGAAACAATTAAAAGAGAACGATCAAGATCGGAACAGTACGATGTACATAGAAGAAAAGAATTTGTCCATCGAGTGAAAAGTAAAAGTTTACAACCTGGTAAAGTTCATAACGGTACTCTATCGATCTTAAATCAATTAAAAAATCAAGTAGGTAAAGAAAGGATGAGTAATGATGTTACGCGTTTATTATGATGAAATAGATGGCCAGATAAACCCCCAATGGATGTTAGTCTCTGCGATTACCAATGACGAGTATGTCAGTTATACAATCGACTCTCCTTTTGAGCGTTTTTATCAAGAAGATTTTCACGATGAGATGTCAATCGTAACCGTTAATTCAGCTGCATTGACTCGTGACCCTTTTAAAGATCGACAATTTAGCGTTCACATACCAAGTGTGAAAAAGGATATGGAATTTGCCAAGCTTCATCCAGATAATATATATGAAGCCGATTTTTATTTAATTAGAGTTGCTGATTTAGAAGAACTTCTTCAGTTCGATGTGAGTAAGTATTTTGTTCTCTAGGAGGCCAGGCACATGCGTTGCGCTATATATAGAAGAGTTTCAACAGATCGTCAAAGAGAAGAAGGATTCTCACTTGAAGCTCAAGAGTCTAGATTACGAGCTTATGTCGAGTCACAGGGTTGGACAGTATACGACGACTATGCTGATGAAGGTTATAGTGCAAAAAATACTAATAGACCCTACCTTCAAAAAATGTTGAAAGATATGAGTGAAGATAAGTTTGATGTGATTCTTGTTTATAAGTTAGATAGATTTGTAAGGTCTGTAGTTGACCTTCATAATATGCTTCAAGAGATGGAAAAATTCGATGTTAAATTTAAGAGTTGTACTGAAATATTTGATACAACTACAGCTACAGGTCGAATGTTTATAACCATTATTGCAACACTTGCTCAATGGGAACGTGAAACGATTGGAGAAAGGGTTTTTGATGTCTCTATTAAGAATGCCGAAAACGGTCATCGTCCTGGTACCAAAACTCCTTTTGGTTATAAGACAGTCAATAAGAAGTTATATCCTGAACCACAAAACTTTAAGTATGGCCAATACATTTATGAAAGAATAGCTAGTGTCTCAGCTGACACTGTCGCAAAAGAACTTAATGCTATGGGATCTAGAAATCGCCGTGGTAACCCATGGGATGGTAAGAGTATTGAGTACATTGCAAGAAACCCAATAAACGTTGGCATTGTAAGATGGAACTACAGAAAAATGATAAACGGTAATTGGAAGCTCACTAATGAAGCTGTTCAAGAGAAAATTGATCAGGAAGACTTTATTAAAATGGTTACACCAGAACAATATAACCTAGTACAAAAAATATTAGATAGCCGAAAAGGCAATGGTAAAACTAGGACTGCAGTTTATAATGCTTACCCCTATTCTGGTATTCTGCGTTGTAAAAGGTGTGGTCATAAAATTACAGGTCATAGGCTTAGACGAAAAAATGGCAGGATTGAACGCACTTATAAATGCAATGGCAGAAGAAAATACGGTGTATGTGATTTACCACAAATACCCGAAAAATCAATGGATATCGCTTTTAAGAAATCAATAAAATTAAGTTTAGATAATCCCGATATCTCAGAAAAAATAACAATCAGTTTATCGGAAGCTGAAATTGAATCTAAACTAAAAGAAATTCAAAATAAAAAAGAACGTGCCAACGAGCTATACATCGATGGTCAAATAACTAGAACTAGATTTAAAGACATTCAGAAGAAACTAATTGAAGAAGAAATGTCTTTAGTTCAAATCGCTGCTACGGTAGAAGAAGAAGTTTCACAAGAGGATCTTATTGAATTTCTTACTGACTTAGAAAACCAATGGTTAGAATTGGGATATGATAGCCAAAAACAGGCTTTGACAAGAATTTTTGAATCAATCGAGGTTGATGTTACTTCAGAAACAAAAAGCGGAGGAAGGTATAGTAAGGCGGTGCTTGCAGAGGTTGCTATTACTGATTTTAGCTTCAGGGATTAGTGTATTTTTACTGGCGTCTTTACAAGTACATTGGATGACCAAAATAAGGCGTTCCTGTATCAAAGCCTCCACTTTCGTTGATAGCTTTTAGTTTGTCTTTGTTTACAAATTCAAAGAGTGGTGCGTCTTTTTGAGATAGTACATCATCCATTAACAGTTTGACTGTCTCTGCATATTTTGGGTGATGGGTTTTTGGATACGGACTTTTCTTCCGATATAATACTTCATCTGGAAGAATTCCCTCCATTGCCTTACGTAATATCCCTTTTTCTTTGCCTCCGTATCGTTTCATCTCCCATGGAATGTTCCAAACATATTCTACTAATCTATGGTCAGAGAACGGTACTCGTACTTCAAGACTTGCTCCCATGCTCATACGATCTTTACGATCCAATAAATTTGTCATAAACCAAATAATATTTAAGTATGAGATCTCACGTCGTCTTGCTTCTTCTTTTGAGTCACCAGCAAAGCGTGGTGTTTCGTTAATCGTTTTGCGGTATTGACTGTGCACATATTCTTTTAGTTTAAGTTTGGTTTTCCATGAGTCGTTTAATAAGTCTTCACGTTCATCGATGGAGCGCATCCATGGGAAACCATCAATATTCATAATTTCCGGTTGATGAAACCATGGATATCCTCCAAATATTTCATCTGCACATTCACCTGATAAACCGACCGTCACGTCTTTTTTGATCTCTTTACAGAACCATAATAACGAAGAATCAACATCTGCCATCCCTGGCAAGTCACGTACGTTAACGGCTTCTTTTAGTTGGTCTGCTAGAGTATCAATGGAGATGATTGCATTTGTGTGGTTGGTTTTTAGCTCTTCTGATACTTTTTTGATCCAAGGCGCATCTGAATTTGGTTGGAAGGCACTTGATTTAAAATATTTATCATTTTCATCATAGTCGATGGAATAACTTCGAATGGGTCCTTTGCCTTCTTTTTTGTATATTTCGGCAGCTAATGCAGTTAGTGCACTTGAGTCTAGACCCCCAGATAAAAACATGCCTACTGGTACATCGGCAAATAATTGTCTGCTTACTGTATCCGTTAGTAGCTCGCGAATATGACCGGCTGTTTCGTCTGCATCCTGAGTGTGTTCCTTGCTTTTTAGAGACCAATATCTGCTGACTTTTGCCCCGTTGCGATCATAATTTAGCATATGTCCTGGTCGTAATTCTGAAATGTTTTTATAAATGCCTTGACCAGGTGTACGTGATGGAGCTAAGCCCATGACATCGGCTAAACCTTCCCGGTCAACAACAGCATCAAGTTTTGGATTGGCAAGTAGTGCCTTTAATTCTGAACCAAAAATGAGTGCCCCGTGTAAAACGGAATAAAACAACGGCTTAACGCCTAAGCGATCTCTTGCCATAAATAAGCTCTGATCTTGTTCATTCCAAATAGCAAAGGCAAAGATGCCGTTAAATTTCTCCAGGCATCCGCTTCCCCACTCGATATAAGATTTGAGAAGTACTTCTGTATCCGAGTGACCAGAAAAAGTATGCCCTTGCTTCAGCAGTTCTGTTCGGATATCTTCCGTGTTATAAAGCTCTCCATTATATACAAGCGTATAGTCCTTGTTTGCCACAGTTCTTGTCATTGGCTGAATGCCACCTGCTGGGTCAACAACAACTAATCGCGCATGACCAAATCCAGCATGTGGAGAAGTCCACACTCGTAGATCATCCGGGCCTCTGCGATTTAATGTTGTTGCCATTTTATGAATCGCAGCCGTCTCAGTCCGCATGTCTGTTCGCCAATCTATCCACCCTGTAATGCCGCACATCCATAATCAGCCCCTTTTGGGTTCTTTAATTACTCTTCCGCTCTTGAACATCATTTGTACATAACCTATGCTATTCACTGGCTTTAGCAAGAGTGCCTTAGAATTTGTTCGGATTGGGTTAACACACAAGGAATCCTGTTAAATGGCTATTTACCCAATTGTTTGTTTTTCTCAACAGAACTATAGTCCGAATAATCTAATTAAACTAATAATAATTACTTCTGCCTCTTGACTTCTTTAAAGCGTCGACTTATACTTGACACATTATATGACAACGCATCGATAAGGATTAGTATTCTGAGAAAATGTGTTCAGAGAGTGGGTTCACCGGCTGAAAGACCCATCACCGCTTTAATCAGATGAACCTGCCTTTGAGCTTCCAGTGATTCTGGACGTCCCTTTCACGTTACGAGAGCTAAAGTGGACATGATACATGTCAAACAAGGTGGTACCGCGGATAACACTTCCGTCCTTATATAGGACAGAAGTGTTTTTTATTTTTTATAGAAAGAGGGAATCGTATGGGTCGACAACGAATCGTCGTAAAAATAGGTAGTAGTTCATTAACGGAGACAAATGGCTCATTAAGTTTGGAGAAGCTCACTGAACATGTTGGGGCTCTTGCTGAGCTAAAAAAACAGGGCCATGATGTGATTTTAATTTCTTCAGGTGCTGTTGCAGCAGGTTTTCCATCACTTGGCTACCCTAGTCGACCCGTTACGTTAGCTGGTAAACAAGCTGCTGCAGCTGTTGGTCAAGGTTTGTTAATGCAAGGGTACACCGAACAATTTGCTCCCTATTCATTAACTCCAGCACAGCTTTTATTAACTCGAGATGACTTTTCAGACCATACTCGATTTGGGAATGCTAACCGTGCGATCACAGAATTATTAAAAAGAGGCTGTATCCCGATTATTAATGAAAATGATTCAACAAGTGTAGATGAGCTTACGTTCGGCGATAATGATCTGCTTTCAGCTTTAGTCGTTGGATTTGTTCATGCTGATATGTTGATCATTTTAACGGATGTCAATGGCATCTATTCAGATAATCCGCTTAAAAACCCTGATGCGATGAAGTACTCACATATACCTGAGATCACGTCGGAGCTCCTTGCGCTTTCCGGGGAATCTGGAACAACTGTTGGAACAGGTGGAATGAAATCGAAAATTAGTGCCGCACAAACGGCTCTATCCCTTGGAGTGAACTCATTTATCGGAAAAGGAGAAGGTCACGCTAAACTGGTCTCCATTCTGAGTGGCGAGGGTGATGGAACGTATCTAGGCAGCTTTTCGCATAAACCTGTTATGCCAACTTCCAAACAATGGATCTCTCTTCACTCACAAACGGTTGGTTCCATTGTGATTGATGAAGGCGCAGAACATGCCTTACTGCAAAAAGGAAAAAGCTTATTACCTGCAGGTGTTGTCTCAGTTCGTGGAATCTTCTCTGCTCAAGAGGTAATCCAAGTATGTAATGCCAAAGGTTTTTTACTCGGAAAAGGACGAACAAATTTATCGTCAGAAGAGATATCACTTGTAAAAGGATTAGATAGCACAAAAGCACGTGAGATCACCAATCATTCTAGAAAAGAAATTATTCATAGAGATCAATGGGTAGCTGCCAATCGGAAGGAGCAGACTAATAATGAGTGAAATTAGAGACAAGGCAAAGCACGCAAAAGAGATCACCTACCAGTTAGCAGGAGCTTCTACAGAATCAAAAAATCAAGCATTACTCGCAATGGCGACACAGCTTGAGCAAGATCAAGATCACATAATATCTGCAAATGCCCTAGATCTTCAAAAAGGACTTGAAGATGGTCAATCCTCTACCCTTCTCGACAGACTTACGCTTACAGCTGAACGACTGAAAGATATGGCAGATGGGTTGAGACAAGTAGCCGAACTAAAGGATCCAATTGGAGAAGTCATTCAGGAAATAAATCGACCAAACGGCTTAAAGATTGAAAAAAAACGTGTACCTCTTGGAGTCATTGGCATCATTTATGAAGCTCGTCCTAATGTAACCGTTGATGCAGCTGGACTTTGTTTAAAAACAGGAAATGCTGTGTTGCTTCGAGGCAGTAGTACAGCGATTCATTCAAACCGTTCAATTGTTCAGAGTTTGCAAACAGCGTTAGAAAGCGTTGGTTTTGTTAAAGAAGCTGTTCAATTAATAGAAGATACAAGTCGCGCAGCAGCCTCCGAGCTTTTTACCTTAAATGAATACCTTGATGTGTTAATCCCTAGAGGTGGCGCTTCATTAATTAAAACCGTTGTCGAAAAAGCATCCGTCCCCGTTCTTGAAACGGGTGTTGGAAACTGCCACATTTTCATTGATGAATCAGCCGATCCAAGCGATGGCAACGGCTATTACACTAAATGCCAAAACACAACGTCCTTCTGTTTGTAACGCAGCAGAAACCGTTTTGATTCATCGGAAATGGGCAAAAGACCACCTCTCCTCTCTGCTTGAGAGTTTACATTCTCATAAAGTAGAGATCTATGGAGACGAGGAGTTAAAGCAATG
The DNA here is from genome assembly GCF_023703085.1 of Alkalicoccobacillus plakortidis. Classification (NCBI taxonomy): domain Bacteria; kingdom Bacillati; phylum Bacillota; class Bacilli; order Caryophanales; family Bacillaceae; genus Shouchella; species Shouchella oshimensis. The sequence goes on from NZ_JAMQJY010000006.1 coordinate 10,105, forward strand.
GGACCAAACCATTACAATTGCCGATCATAAAGACTGGGCCGAAGAATATCTTGATTTAAAGCTCGCAGTAAAGCTTGTTGATTCTACTGAAGATGCTTTGACTCATATAAGAGAATTCGGAACCAATCATTCTGAGGCGATTATTAGTGAAACTAGTGACAATGTCTTAGCTTTCCTAAATGGAGTTGACGCCGCTGCTGTATACCATAATGCCTCTACACGTTTTACGGACGGCTTTGAATTTGGATTTGGAGCCGAGATTGGCATTAGTACTCAAAAGCTTCATGCACGAGGACCAATGGGACTTGAAGCACTCACTTCTACGAAATATATGATCTTTGGTGAAGGTCAAATTAAATCATAAGGAATGATCCTCTCATGCAAATAAACAAACAAATTACCTTTTTAGGCGCCGGCTCAATGGCCGAAGCAATTATTGGAGGATTAATTTCTCAAAACATCGTCTCTTCTCGTTCGATCACAGTAGCAAATCTACAGGATCAAGATCGATTAGCTTATATAAATGAAACGTACCAAGTAAATACAGAGTCTAATCGACTTGAAGCTGTGCAATCAGCCGATATTATTATTCTCGCGATGAAACCAAAAAATCTTCAAGATGCGATTAGTTACATCAAAGAAGATGTGACAGAAAATCAACTGATTGTATCGGTCATTGCAGGTATTCCCACTACTTTAATTGAGGCTGAACTCATCACTAATAACCCAGTTATTCGCACAATGCCGAATACCTCAGCCAAAGTAGGCGAATCAGCTTCAGCGATTTGTCTTGGCAAATTTGCAACAGATGCTCACCTTTTAACAGTCGAAACCTTATTTAAGGCTATTGGTTCTGTATCATTAGTGGAGGAAGAACAAATGGATGCTGTTACTGGCGTTGCCGGTAGTGGTCCTGCTTACTTTTACTATATGGTTGAAGCTATGGAGAAAGCAGCTTGTAATGCTGGACTATCAAAAGAGCAAGCACACGACCTTGTAACCCAGACAATAGTAGGTGTGGGAAAACGACTTCAGAATACAAATAAAACACCTCGCGCCCTATACCAAGAGGTTATGAGTCCAGGCGGAACAACGGAGGCTGGGATTCAAAAGCTTGCTGAGCATCACTTTCAAGACGCGATCCAAGACGCTGTAGGCAATGCAGTGAACCGATCCAAAGAGCTTGGGCAGGTTTTATCTAAAAACTAACGTACAAGAAACAACCCTCTTCCTAAAAAGATGGTTGTTTTTTGTACGTTAGTTTTGCTTTCTAGGACTAGTCTAGTAAAATAATAAACGGTATACAAAGATAAGGATAAACAAAGGAGCTCTAAGTCAGGATGAATATTCAAGGATTAAGAAAACGCTTATACCCACTAGTAGAAGGATCTTGGTTTACCGGAATCGTTATTACGTTGATATTATTAAATGCTATCATCGTTGGCTTAGAGACTTTTCCAAGCGGTTTACTCAGAATACAAACAAACCTTTTTTATTATTGATCGCATTCTTTTATATATTTTCACCATCGAATTAGTATTGCGGTTCCTTGCAGTTAGGCCAAGAGAGTTTTTTACTCGAGGCTGGAATTGGTTTGACCTGATCATCGTAGGAGCTGGTCATATCTTTGTAGGTGCTCATTTTGTAACCGTATTACGGGTGCTAAGAGTTCTGCGTGTGTTGCGAGCCATCTCTGTAATACCATCACTAAGACGACTTGTAGATGCGCTCTTACTTACAATCCCCTCTATGGGGAACATTTTTATCCTGATGTCGATTTTCTTTTACATATTTGCCGTGATTGGCACAATGTTGTTTTCAGGTATCGAGCCTGAGTTTTTTGGAAGTCTTCACCTTTCATTAATGACATTATTTCAAATTGTCACGCTTGATTCATGGTCGAGCGGCATCATGCGCCCTATTCTTGAAGAGTTCTGGTGGGCATGGATCTACTTTATCTCGTTTGTCTTGATAGGTACATTTGTTATTTTCAACTTATTTATTGGTGTAATCGTCAATAACGTCGAAAAGGCAAACGAAGCAGATCAAGAGCAAGATAAAAAAGAGAACGATCAACAAGCGCTAGAAGAAGTGCGAAAAGAATTGGCCGAGATAAAAGAATTGTTAAAGAATAAGTGAGTTTGAGATTTTTGCCTAGTGAGGCTCTTGGTTATGTGATGCCCGTCTTGCTTGGGAGTGGGGCTTTCTTGGTTTCGTGCTCCCTCACTTGATTAGACCTGGGCTTTCTTGCTTTTGTGCTCATCTTCTTATTAAATCTCGGTGCACCTTGGTGTTTGCATGAAGTCTCCTGGTATAGGGTGCCTGGCCTTGGCAAACACCTCTCCGGCCTTGAAAAGAGTGGTAGCTTCTTAGTAAAAACCCGTTTGCTCTTGCTTAAATGTCCATTCTTCGTGATGAGATTCTAGTATCTCTTGCTAAGATCTAATCTAGATTCCAATGAATAAGCAATCCTGCGTAAGACAACCCACCTCCAAATCCGTATAGTAACATTTTGTCTCCATTTCTAATGTTCCCTTCAATCAAAGCCTTATCTAGGGACAATGGGATAGTGGCTGAAGATGTATTCCCATAATTAACTAAACTATATAGCGTTTTCTCCAATGGAAAATCAATTTTTTCACAAATGGATTCAATCATTCTCAGATTTGCGCTATGTGGCACAAACCAATTCACGTCACGCAGAGAAATCGATGCTTGATCGAGAACTCGTTGCACTCCTTTTGGAACTGTAGTAACAGCCCATTTGTAAACCTCACGCCCATTTTGAACGATTTTACCACTGTTAGTCAATTCTTCTTCAAACATACGTGATGATAAGTTAGAACAGTATAAGCTGCTCCCCTTTTCTCCTTCTGAACCTAAATGAGAAGCCAGAAAGCTTGGATTATGCTCGTCGTATTCTACTAAAACCGCTCCGCCCCCATCTCCAAATAAAATACAAGTAGAACGATCTTCATAATCTGTGATTTTAGATAATGTTTCTGCCCCAATAACTAGAATTTTCCTGTGTAAGCCTGAAGTTATTAAGGCATTGGCTAGATGTAATCCATACGTAAACCCTGCACAAGCAGCGTTTAAATCAATTGCCCCAAGCATTATGGATGCCTAGCTTTGCTTGGACCAATGATGCGACGCTTGGTGTTTTAAAATCAGGCGTCAGTGTACTAACGATAATCATATTTACATCATCAATTGATTTTTTAGATCGTTCCATTAAGTTTCTTACAGCTTTATAACTGATGTCACTTGTGAATTCTTCTTCGTGAGCGATTCTTCTTTCTTTAATGCCAGTACGTTTTGTTATCCATTCATCATTCGTTTCAACTAACTTTTCCAAATCATTATTTGTTAATCTTCTTTCAGGAACATAAGAACCTATTGCCGTGATACGAGCTTTGGAGATATGCATGATATACCACCTTTTAAAATTTATATACCTAGTATTAATACCAGATACTAATTTTATTATATACTAATCTCACTAAAAAAGACTTAATTAGCTTTTATCGCTAATTAAGTCTTTCTTTATTATTGAATCGTCCCATCTGATGCACCAAAGAACTCTTCGTATAATGCTTGAACAGCCCGGTCAGCATCCTCTTGATGAACACCTAATACAAGACTGACTTCGGAGGATCCTTGGTTGATCATTTCGATGTTAACATGTGCCCGAGCTAGGGCTTGCGTTGCACGCGCCGATACACCAACTGTATTATGCATGCCTTCTCCAACAATCATCACCATCGAGAAGTCTTTTTCAATATAAACATCATCTGCATGAAGTTCGTTTTTGATGCGATCAATAATTCGCTCTTGCATGTCATCTGTTAATTGGTGGTCACGTAAAATAACGGACGTATCATCAATTCCAGATGGAATATGTTCATAGGACAATCCTTCGTCTTCTAAAATTTGAAGCAAACGACGACCAAATCCTACTTCACGGTTCATTAAGTATTTTCGTACATATATTGTTGAGAATCCATCATCAGCAGCAATACCAATAACTGGATTGAAGAAATATTCACGTTCTGCAATAATCATTGTGCCTGATGATGACGGGTTGTTTGTATTTTTCACACAGACCGGAATTCCATTACGGAACGCAGGAATTAAGGCTTCGTCGTGAAAAACAGAAAATCCTGCATAGGAAAGCTCTCTCATTTCACGGTAAGTCATGCGTTTGATCTCAACTGGACTGTCAACCACATTTGGATTTGCAGCGTATACTGAATCCACATCTGTAAAATTCTCATAAAGCTCTGCTTTCGTACCAGCAGCAAGGATTGCACCTGTGATATCTGAACCACCACGTGGAAATGTCACAAGTGTTCCTTCAGGAGAATAGCCAAAGAATCCTGGGAATACAATGATTTGGTCGGTATCTCGAAGTTTAATCAAGTTATCATAAGCTTCAGGCAATACCTGTGCATTTCCTGGTTCATCACTAACCAGTAAACCAGCATCCTTAGGATTTAAATAGGTCGCATTCATTCCCTCGCTTTTAAGGAATGCTGCGATTAGTTTGGCATTGTTGTCTTCTCCACTTGCTTTAATTGCATCCATAAAAACGCCTGGTTTATCTCGATTTGTTGCCAACCGCTCGCGTAAGTCTGCTTCAATGACACTAATAATTTCTTGATCAACGGCTAAATCATCTGCTATTAATTTGTATCGCTCTATAACAGCTTGTAATTCAGCTTCTGCATCACCCGTTGAAAGGCTTAATTCACCTAATTCAATTAATAAATCAGTAACCTTCGAATCATTCTTATCACGTTTTCCTGGAGCTGAAACAACTACAATTTTTCTTTCGCTATCTTCTGCTACGATTGCTGCAACTTTACGGATTTGCTCCGCACTAGCTACAGATGATCCCCCAAATTTTGCAACCTTCATCTCTACCTCTCCAAGCTCCTTACTTTTTCTCTCTTATCCGTTTTTTTAACATTCCAAATATAGCATACTTATGCGCTTTCCGCAAAGATGCTACGAAGGACATGACGCCTTTAAGAGCCTCTTACAAACGGTTAGAGAGCGTTAGCTGATCGAGCTTGTTAATCCCTGCTTTAGCCACTAGTTCTCTTCATAATCTTGAAGTTGAACATAAAACAAATACATAAATTCATAATCTTGATTTGGCTGTGTGGCATGTTCAAGGTCAAAACCTCTAAACGTACCATCCTGACTTATGGTGAAACTAGCTAAATAGTTTTTTTCGTCAATTGTTTCTTCTGATAACTTTATTTCATTGTTCTCATCTTTTAATAAACTTCCTGAAGAAAACGCTTTACCTTCAACATTTAATTCACCTAACTCAGAATAAGTCGAGTATGATCCATTTTCAGAATGTACGACAATATCTAGAGTCACAACAGATGTTGATTCATCTTCGGTCAAGCTGATAAAGAGTTTTTCGTACTCTTCTACAAACTCCTCGTCCTCATCATGACTTCTGCCAACCCCAAATATTGATTTCTCTTCTATTAATTCTCCAAACTCATAATAATCAACACCAATATACATTTCTTTTCCTACTGGTAAGGACCCCTCTAGATCAAACAGATACGTTTCCTTTGCAATCGCATCGAATAAAATTTCTTCATTATTGCTTAAATCCGTATCCGTAATCGTAAGTGTTGAATCCGCTGAACACCCCGTGATCATCATGCTAACAAGCGTAAGAAAGATAATCGTTACTAATTTCAATAGACACAGCTCCTTTTTAATCTTCACCTAGCAATATATAAAATGCAAATAAATGACCGTTACTGTTTTTCAAATCGGCATCTTCGCCATCTTCAAGTGATGGTGCAGATACATCTTGATCTCCTATTACATAATAACCAATGTATATTTTTTCATCTATAACTGCCTGAACGCCTTCTCCCCACAAATACTGACTAAGGTTACCCCCACTCATGAAATCCGGTATGTTTCTAGTGAAGTCGTAACGTGTGTTCCCTTCTTCATTGTTTACTTGTATAAGTCCACTTATTGTTTTTTGCTCGTCTCCATTCACATTTAAAGCAATGAGGATATCTTCAATCTTCTCTGACTTCTCTCCAACATATGAAGTCATTTCTGTATCACCGTCAACCAATGCTCCATCGATATAATAGTCCATACCAACTTTCATTTGGTTTATTTCCGGACTAAATTCTTCAATATCAACCCAAGTCGCAAAATCGGTTAATGTGCCTAATAATCTGGATTCATTATTAGATAGCTCTTTTGATTTGATCATCATCTGTTCTTCATTGTTTGCAGTCATTTCTTGACACCCTGAAAGCATTAGTAAGGCTATGCCTATTCCTATAAAATGTTTAAACTTCAATCAGTCCACTCCTCAATCTATGTATAGATTAATTTTACATGTATAACACGTAAAAGTAAGGATTTCTCGCTTTATTTTAGGAAAAATTTAGAATTTGATCTTTGTTAAACCGATATTGTTGTTTGTACTTCCCTTCCTGTTGTAAAATACAAGTAAGAAAAGAATGAGACCAAGCACACTTGGAATATTGAGAGACCGGAGTGAACATGATGACACGTGTATTACCACCAAAGGCTGAACGCCATCGTTTATTTGGCTCAGTTGAACCAATAGAAGGAACAAAACCAAAAAACAAAGAAGCTATGACTGATTTGCAAAATAAACCATCAGATTATTTTTTCCCTATACAACAGGTTGGAATTTCAAAAGTTAAATACCCTGTGATGGTAGAATCTGCGTGGGCTCCAGAAACCCAAACAGCAACAGCTGAATTTCGTTTAACAACAAATCTTGGCGCTGACTATAAAGGCATCAATATGAGCCGATTAACAGAGCAGCTTCACGCATTTTATCAGGTACACTTACTTTCTCCTGAGACATTACGTGAACTTGCTGCAATACTTTCTCGTGAGATGAACCAAACGGGAGCACAGATTGAGGTGACCTTCCCGTGGTTTTTCCTTAAAAAAGCACCTTCTTCACAAAAAGAAGGGCTAGCGCATGCCGAGGTAACGTATCGTGTTGAATTTGATGAAGCAAGTGGCTACAAAACGGAAATCAGCTTAGAAGCTGCGATTACAACGTTATGCCCATGCTCAAAAGAGATTAGTGAATACAGTGCACACAATCAACGTGGTTTTGTAACGATGACGATCCGCACAACAGATGATTCCGAGACAGATTGGAAAACAGCATTAGTTGAAGCGGCTGAATCCAATGCTAGCTCAATCCTTTATCCCGTGTTAAAACGTCCTGACGAAAAAGCTGTTACAGAGCGTGCGTATGAGAATCCACGCTTTGTTGAAGATTTGGCGAGACTAGTTGCTGCTGATTTGTACGAGCATGATGAAGTTCGTGAGTTTACAATACATTGTCGAAATGAAGAGTCCATTCACCAGCACGATGCCGTCGCAAAACTTCACTATAATAAAGACTAATCAAAACAAAAAGCGTGTAGGGTCCACATCGGCCTACACGCTTTTTACTGTTTGCTTACTAGTACCTCTTCCTTCCATTGTTCTAAAAGTTTTGCTCTCTCAGGGTGTCTCAAGAATTCATCTGTTGCGCACGCTCGTAGAAGGGAGGTCTTTTGTTCAAGAGTGAGTGAAGAGTTTGCTATGTTTATCCGGACTTCACTTAAATACGTTAGATCGTCTAGAATATGCTCGTTTTGTAAGGTCTCTTTCAGGATCTGTTTAAGCTTAGGCAAATAGGCTGGATAAGCCCCTCCTGTGCTAATTGTCAATGTTATTGGAGGTTCATGTAGCACTGCGGGAAAGTGAAAATCACTTTTCTCTGCATTATGTGCCGCATATACCCACTGTCCTTCACGAACCATTCTTAATAAATCGTCGTTTAACTGTTGATTATTAGTAGCGATAAATAAGAGATCAGCGTTAAATGACTCTGCCTCATGCAGTTCTCGTTTTTCCCAATGAAAATCTGACATGTATACTTCTAACTCTTCATGAAGAGTTGGAGAAATGACGATTACGTTTGCTCCACCTTTAATAAGCAGAGGAATTCTTTTAGAAGCAACCTTACCTCCACCGATGCAAAATACCGATTTGCCTTGAATATTAACCATTAATGGAATTCGCTCGGTCATCCCTATTCACCCCAGTTTAACTAGAACCTCATTAGTACGGTTTGTTAAGACTTGAATCAGCTGGTCATCAAAACCAAGATAATCTCCTAATATAAAGGTTTTCTTGTCCGACACTTTATTTAACTCAGCAAGTTGCTTTTCTAAGCCTTGCATCAAAACACCTGTAAATAATAAATATGGAATAACATAAATTGTATCGGACGCGAGCCTTGCCGCCTTTTGAAGACCTTCATCAACCGTTGGATGAGTAGCTGCGATAAAACAAACTTCAACATCAGTTATGGGTGTGGACTCCCACACAAGCCGAGCGATTTTAAACAAGTCACTCGTTTGTTCCGGATCACTACTTCCTCGACCAACTATGACTAATGTTGTTGGCTCTCTTTCTTCAAATGTTGGTCGCCCATCAACCTGTTTTAATCCTGCCTCTTCCGCTCTTTGTTTCACTAAATCAACAATTGTTTCTTCAATTCCAAAAGGTCTACCGTAAGCAAAGCGAACATGTGGGAAATGTTCCTTTGCTTTTTCTATTTCTTCAGGGATATCTTCTTTTGCATGTTGGGCCGTTAACAAAAGCACTGGCACCACAGCAATTTCTGTTGCGCCTTGCCTCACACAATTTGTGATCGCTTCTAAAATAGTGGGGCTTGTCAATTCAATAAAACCTGTTTCTTGAATAGATACTGCCGGAAACTGCTGTTTAGCCTTTGAAATAAAGGCTCTTAATTCTTCATTACCTGCTTCCACTCTACTTCCATGTCCAACGTACAGGATAGCCTTCATGCTTTTACCTCCTTTTTCAGATCTAGCAACCAATCCGTCAGTGTGTGCCAGCTTGGTTTAGATAATGTATATGTCACAGTAAATCCTGCTTCAATGGCGGCTTTCTCTGATGCTTGTCCAAAACAAATGATTTGGACTTTAGTACTTAATTCAGCTGGTGTTAATGCTAATTCCTTTATTCCATTTACAACACCTGCTATAGACTTCGCATTTGGAAATACGACGATCTCGAACCGTTGCTCATCATATAATCGTTTTAATGTGTGATTTGATTGTGTAAAAGGTATTTGTTGATGAGTCTCGACGTATGTGTCAGTCTCTTTACACTCAGATGGTTTCGTTGCTCCAAGTATTAATGATTTAGCTTTTGTTTGCAACGATTTGTGACCAATTTGAATACCTACTCGTTTAAGTGCATGTTGAGCAGCACCAGAATCACTGTATATGCCTGCTTTTATTTGTCTAATATCTATCTTCTTCTCACTTAACCAATTAAAGAACCATGTCACTGCCTCTTCAGACTTAAAATGGATCTGATCATACTCAAAAAGGTTAACGTCATCCGGATACTCATTGGCTTGGACCTGAAAGCGGGGATATTCAAATACCTCCGCTCCTAAATCTTGCAACTGTTTAGCACCCTTACCAATTTGCGCCGAACTACGGGCCAGCAAGATATGTGTATTAAACAACGGTTGGCGCTCAAACCAATTCGTTTGACCTTGACCTAACCCTGCAACTTTTCCTACAAGTGTAATGGCAGGGTTTGATAAATGATCCGCTCGAGACTTTTCAGCAATCGTGGCTAAAGTCGCTGTAATTGTTCGTTGCTTGCCTAGCGTACCCCATTGAATAACTTTTACAGGTTCATCTGGATTACGACCGTACTTCATTAAATTTTCTGTTATTTCATCTAAGCTTTTTACACCCATATAAAAAGCAATGGTGTCTATTCCTTTCGCTAGTGATTGCCAATCAACAGTTGATGACCCCTTCTGATTATGAGCTGTTACTATGGCAAAGGATGTGCTTAGGTTACGGTGCGTTACAGGAACACCAACGTACAGTGGAGCGGCAATGCCAGATGTAATTCCAGGTATGATTTCATAGGCAATGTTATAAGGCTCAAGCGCTAGAGCTTCTTCTCCAACACGTCCAAAAACCCCAGGATCTCCACCTTTTAAGCGTACAACATTTTTTCCTTCTAAAGCATATTGGATCAGTAAATCATTAATTGATTCTTGTCTCAGCAAATGTCTGTCAGGAAGTTTCCCACAATACACTAATAATGTATGTGGCCCACATTCTTCTAATAATAATGGGTTTACAAGTCGATCATACAGAATTACATCTGCTAGCTTTAGACGTTCTAATGCCTTACTCGTAATTAATCCAGCATCACCTGGACCTGCTCCTACAAATGATACGAAGCCTGTTTTATCCATATTGGACTCTCCTTCAGTCTGCAAACACCTTTAAAATCACTTTATTTGGTAATGCATTCCCAATATTTAAGTAAGATTATCTAACAATGCTTCTGACAGTATAAATTGAATGTGATATATTATTACAAAGTAGTTGGTTTTATTGATTTTTAGTGAGGTGGAGCAGTTGTCTTATAAAGATAAGAAAGTCATCACCATTGGGATCGTAAGTGAGTTAACCGGCTTATCAGAACGTAAAATTCGTTACTATGAAGAACGTAAGTTATTATTTCCTGAGCGTTCAAAAGGTGGCACACGCAAATATTCTTTCCTAGATGTTGAGCGTTTAATTGATATCGCGAACAAGATGGAAGATGGTATGCAAACATTTGAAATTCGGAAAATGGAACAAAAGGCCATTAAAAAGCAAGAAGTACGAGAACGTATGCTTCGCGGCCAAATTAATGCAGCATTTAATATTAGAAAATAATGAGCAGGAGGCGTATAGCTTCCTGTTTTTTTACGCCTATTAATTTCCACGATTTAATTGTGATCACAGAGTCATACTACCTTTATTAAGGATAAATGATTATTTATCGTATTAAAAGGGGTTACTTCATGAACATAAAACGTTTTATCAAGCCACTTCTGATCATTGCTGGATGTGCATTAGTTATCGTATCAGCTAGCTATGCATTCCCAACCGACCAACATTCAGCGATCCAAGGTCTAACCGTTGAAAAACAGTACGAAGCTCATTCAATGGATAAATTGTTAGCAAGCGATTTAAAACAAACCACTTCTTTATTTATTCAGCAAATGAATCATCAGCTTGAAACATGGGCAGATTCAAATAAAATCACTCAATCTGCTTTAGAATCTGAACTTAAAGAACACCCACACATCACCGGCTTTGCTCACTTTGTTGATCAGAAAGAAAAACAGCATGTAGGTTTTACACATGAACCTGATTTTAGTAAGCTGAGCCAATCTAAAGGCGACCATGAATACTCAAATCCTTATGAAGTAGATGGAACTCAGTTTATGCTCCTTGGTAAAAAACTAAACGACGGCTCCACTGTAGTTGGCGAAATCGATCTATCCTTTGTCCGTGCGTTCATTAAAGATATTGCTTCTGTTGCAGACGTTGGCGGAAACTTCTTTGCTTCAGGTGAACATACCAATGTTGAATGGGCAACTGTAGATGATGTGCCAGACGGTCAGCATATTGAAACGGTATCTGAGCTTGGTTGGAAAATTGTTGTTCATTCAGACGATCAGCGAATCGCAAAGAACAATGAACATTTCCATCAAAACAGGGCTGTTATTAAGCTTAAAGAACATACAGATGCAGATGAATTTTTTGCAGATCATTCCGACCTCACCATTATTGAAAGCAATAACCCGTTTTATTTAGTCGAACAAGATGACACATCCTCTGAACAGTTGTTAGAACGTTTATCTACTAATCGTTATTTAAGCTATGTTGAACCTGACTATCGTTTAGCCAAACAAGACGCGATTCCAAATGACGAGTTTTTTGAGCCCTATCAATGGAATTTAAAGCAACTTGATCTTGAGAAGGCATGGAACAACTCTGATGGTTCAGGTGTAACCATTGGCATCATTGATACAGGAATAGATGCAAACCATCTTGAACTAAAAAACAAGTCAGTAAAAGGTTACAATGCCATTGATGATACGGATGATTTTACAGATTCACATGGACATGGTACTCACGTATCAGGAATTGCTGCTGCAATTACGGATAATCAGGATGGTATTGCTGGAGTCTCATGGAACAGTAAAATCCTGCCCATAAAAGTTCTAGATGAAAATGGAGAAGGATCATCTTATGCTGTAGCCAAAGGTTTATACTGGGCCGTTGATAATGGAGCAGATGTAGTGAACATGAGCCTAGGTGACTATCATGATTCAAAAATCTTGTATGATGCCATTCGCTACGCTTATGAAAAAGATGTTGTGATTGTCACTGCATCAGGTAATGATAATGTTAGTGACCCAATGTATCCAAGCCGTTTATCCTGAAGTTCTAACTGTAGCCGCCTTAGATGAATCAAAAGATCGTGCCTTTTACTCTAATTATGGCGATCACGTCGATGTAGCAGCTCCTGGAACAAGTATTCCTAGCTTATATTTAGATAATCAATATGTAGTCATGTCAGGTACTTCTATGGCTAGTCCACATGTTGGTCTTGCTGCATTAATTCGCTCAATCAACCCTTCTCTAACAAATGATGAGGTGTATGAGATCATTCGCAGCACTGCCAATGATTTAGGTACGCCAGGAAAAGATAATTATTATGGATACGGAGAAATTAATGCCGAAGCAGCCATTAAAAAAGCCAATCCATAAGAAAGAAGAGGAGAGAAATCTCTCCTCTAACATCAAATAAGGTTTTTGGATTTGAGATACTCCACTACTTTTTCTACCAACTCTTCAACTGACTCTTTATCAGAATCTAAAATGAGTTCAGGATTATTCGGTTCTTCGTAGGGTGAACTAATTCCGGTAAATTCAGGGATCTCGCCCGCTCTTGCTTTTTTATATAAGCCTTTTGGGTCTCGCTGTTCGCACTCTTCAAGTGAACAGCGTACATATACTTCGATGAATTCACCTTCATCCAAGAGATCACGTACGGAATCGCGATCATCTCTAAATGGTGAGATAAAAGCTGTAGCAACAATGACTCCCGCATCTACAAATAGCTTGGCCACCTCACCAATACGACGAATGTTTTCTTTTCGATCCTCTTCAGAAAAACCTAATCCTTTATTAAGTCCTAAACGAACATTATCTCCATCAAGAAGATACGTATGTTTTTTCTCTTGTATTAGGCGTTGCTCAATGGCATTAGCTACAGTTGATTTACCTGCTCCAGACAATCCAGTAAACCAAATCACTGCGCTTTTATGGCCTTTATGCTCCTGACGTTTTTCCTTTGTCACTTCTGCTTGGTGCCAGTGTAGGTTTGTTGTTGATTTAGACATTACACACTCACCTTCTGCATTCCCCGAATCAATACTTCGACAACCTCTTTGCGACTAAATTCTTCAGGTGGTACCTTCCCGTTGCTCAGCATCTCACGTACCTTTGTTCCAGACAGGATGACTCTGCTATCTGAGTCGTGAGGGCATGTTTTAGTTGAGGCCATATTTCCACAAGTCTTACAATAAAAGCTGTGTTCAAAGAATAGAGGTCGAATGCCAAGATCTTCTTCTGAAAACTGCTCAAAAATAGTCTGCGCATCATATGTGCCGTAATAATCACCGACACCTGCATGATCACGACCAACAATAAAATGGGTACATCCATAATTTTTGCGCACTAATGCATGGAAGACGGCTTCTCGAGGCCCAGCATATCTCATTGCGGCAGGGAAAACGGCAAGTGATACCCGATCTTTCGGATAATATTTTTCCAATAACACTTCATAGCTTTCCATCCGAACATCAGCCGGAATGTCATCTGATTTGGTTTCCCCAACGAGTGGATTTAACAATAGTCCATCTACAATCTCCAAAGCAGATTTTTGAATATATTCATGTGCACGATGCACGGGATTTCTAGTTTGAAAACCTACAATTGTTTTCCAACCATTTTCCGTAAATTTGGCTCTTGTTTCCTTAGGATCAAGATGATATTCTTCAAAACGGCCCCGATCAAGTCTTTTTGTTAAGATGATTGGACAAGCAACATACACAGATGGACGATCGAATAACTTCTTTACACCAGGATGTGCCGAATCTGCGGTACGATAAACATTTTCCGCTTCGATCGTTTTATTTGGTGTAAACCATTCCTCCACCGTTATTGTTCCATAAATCTGACCATCATAGACCAAGGTAGCTTGCTCACCTTTTTTGAGTTCGGCGGCTTTTTCTTCTGGAACAGGCAAGGTAATCGGAATACTCCATACCGTACCATCAGCCAACCTTAGAGACGAAACAACTGAGTCATAGTCCGCTTGGTTCATAAACCCCGTAAGTGGACTAAATCCTCCAATTGCAATCAATTCAAGATCTGAAAGAGAAAATAAATCAAGCTCAATTTCTCCTGTAGCGTTTGATGTGTCGTGATTAGGGTGGTATCGTTGAACAAGTTCTCCACCATGTGCATTAATACTTGTCATAATCAATGTCGCTCCTTTATTGATGCAATCCGCATTCTGTTTTATCAGTATTTGACCATCTGCCACTTCTGCTATCCTCACCATCAGCTACCTGTTTTGTACAGTGTGTGCAACCGATACTAGGATAGTTTTGATCATGAAGCTTGTTATATGGAAGCTTATGAAGATTGATGTACATCCAGATTTCATCTTCCTTCCAATGAATTAATGGACATACTTTGACTGATTTAAATCGATTATCTTGATTAATGAATTGTGTATTTGCTCTTGTTGGTGATTGTTCTCTCCGTAAACCCGATATCCATGCAGACTTTTGATTTAATCTATCTTCTAATGGATTAAGCTTACGAATCTTACAGCATAGATCAGGATTGGACTCCCAAAGTTTATCTCCATGTATCTCAGCCTGTTCTTCTGGAGTGAGTGAAGGCTGCTGAAGATCTATTCGAAGTTTAGGGTACTTCTTTTTAACTTCTTCAATTAATTGATATGTTTCAATGAAGTGAAAATTGGTGTCAAGAAACAGGATATGTGCATTTGGACGCACTTTACTAATTAGATCAATTAATACCATGCTCTCGGCACCAAAACTACAGGCATAAACCAGTTCGTCACCATACATATCAAATGCCCATCTTAAGACATCTAGACTATCTGAGCTGGCAAGTGATTGATTAACTTGTTCAAATGACTGCTTGTCAGTATTTTCATAGAGTACTTGACTCAATATCTTTTTCCTCCCTTCATTTCGTTTTGCCTACTCTAACCTTCTCATTTTTCTCCATTTGTACAACCTTACCGTCTTGTACAAAAATCGTTACAGAACCATATTGCAGATTTTCTAAAAGATCTGACAATTTCTCAAAGACTAGGTCATCTTGTGTATCCATATATGGCCTCCTCTACATATTAAGCCAAAAAGATAATCCCTTGTAAGTATATATGCTTTATTAGTTTAATAGTATTCTATCGGTTTATAATTCTTCTGTCAATGAACTCCTAAAGAGACAAGACTACTAATTTTACGATCTGTACTCATTTAGGTTAATAATTGTTGCAGATTGCTTATATACAATAACAACTCGGTATTGTTCCTTCTGTCTTTTTTCAAAAGTTCTTTTGGACACTGGACGAGGAGTTGACCAAGCGATCGAGTGTACATTATCCCAACAATCATGTGTAATGATCTCCTGCTTATAATAATATGTATTACCTGAAGGAAAGATCTCACAAATATATTTCACTGTTTGTTTGGTATGCATATCTACACCTCGTTTTTTTAATAGCTTTTCCATTTGAAACTCCATTATTCAATATTGCTTGGATAGAGTGAAAGCGTTTCAGATTCCTTGACAAAAAGCTGAATTTATTAGTAGGATAAAAGAAACAACTGTTTCACTGTACGCTACCCCCTATATGCATTTTTCTTTTCACCAAACGTTTATTCAATTAAAAAATACTTAAAAAAGAAGTGATTTCGTTGTTTGACATCTTAAAAAATCAACAGCTCATGGATAAAGAGATTGAAGAGTTACTTATCCAAGCAGAAAAGGTAGCTCATGTACAATTAAATAATCCTCTTGAGCATGCTCTGCTTGTATTAGTCAAATCCGGTTATACAGCCATTCCTGTTCTAGACACCAAAGATAAACTACATGGTTTAATTAGCAAGTCCATAATTCTAGATTCACTACTCGGATTGGAATTCATTGAAGTAGATAAACTTCAAAATAAAATAGTAGCTGATATTATGGATAAAGATGTGCCGACTATCTCACATAAAGCTACTTTTGCACGAGCTTTGACCCTTTCCATTAATCACCCTTTTATGTGCGTAGTTGATGAGAATGGGCTGTTTGTTAGTATTTTAACAAGACGTTCGATCCTTGCTTTAGTCAGTAAATATCTGCATATGTAAGGGCTTGGGACAGAAATGTTCAAGAATCACAAAAAACCGAACCATTATGATGTTTAACTCACAACATAATGATTCGGTTTTTTTGTCTATTATAAATAAATGAGTAAGGCTACCGCTTCGGACATACACTCCGCACCCGCAGGGAGGCCGCCAAGCGAGACTTACCCCGTCCCCGGAGCGAGAGTGATACTAGATTCCGCTTACTCTTTTAATCAATAACAAAAAGACGAACGATCAGTGATCGTTCGTCTTAGAAGAATATCCATATAGATAGGTCCAAGCTTAAGTCTTTTCTCTAAACTGAATCCTCTTTAAAGGCTTCTGTGATTTGTTTTTCTCGCGATTGGAACATATATGTTAGTAGTTTATTTGTTATTGTACTTGGCAATTTTGCAGCGAATTCAACTTCATCAATCATCACGCTTTTTCCATCTTCTACTGTAAAACGATGTGTATGTCGCCAGTAGGTAAATGGGAATGGAGGTTTCTCAGCTGTGTCTATAAAGTAATGTGGTTTTTTAACCGTTTCAATGGTTGCGTGCCAATTGACTCCGATTCCTAGATAGCCAATCTTCATTTTGATCTGACTTCCTTCTTTTGATCCAGATTCTTTGATATTCACTTTTGGAAAACGTTGAATTCGTGCTAAATTAAGAGGATCTTGAAAGAAGTCCCAGACCTGTTTTGTGGGTGCATCAATGGTTGTTTTATACGTATAGATTAATCGATCCAACTGTCCCCGCCCCTTATCCATAGCTTCTTGTTTGGAAGTATATCATGACCAAACCAAAAAGAAAAAGTCCAATGAGCTTGGAATCATCAGATTAGGCATAGATATTAACTAATAATCCTTTAATCTCGCCTACTTTTTTCAAAATATCTAAGCTACTTTTTTGCTTATCCAGTACATCATTTGTCAAATCAATTAATTTGCTATCCACTTCTTGTACAAGCTTATAGATTTTTGTACGACCACGACGATTAAAACCTCTTTTTTCCTCTAAGCTTAACCCGTGTTTCACCGCATCATCCATAAACTCTTTGACAAGCTTTTTATATTTGTGTAATTCATCTATTGTTCGTGTCTCAGCTAAAACCTTGCCTTGATCCTCAACTTGATGCATCAATTTCGTTAGCTGCTCCATTACTTTATCTACACGTTGTTTATTCATCACTTCTGAGAAAGTGGTCGAAGCTTGAACTTCAGTCTTTTTTCGTTCCACCTTCTGAACACCAGTACGCATAATACGCTCTACATCCACTGCGTTTCACGCCTTTCCATTCAGATCTATATAGTTTAACATAAGCCTTTGAACTCTACCTGAAAAAGACGAAAAGGATAACCTCCTTCTCGTCTAAAAACCTATTGTAAAAGCTGTAATACGCCTTGAGGTAGCTGATTCGCTTGAGCCAAGCATAGCTGTTGCTGATTGGTTTAAAATATTATTACGAGTAAACTCGGTCATTTCTTTTGCCATATCTGCATCACGAATTCTCGATTCAGAAGAAGTTAGGTTTTCTTTTGTTACCTGCAAATTATTAATCGTATGTTCAAGACGATTTTGAATCGCACCAAGTGTGGAACGGCTTTTTGAGACAGTTTCAATGGCTTTATCTAGCGTCTCGATTGCACTGCTAGCCAAAGCATTTGTTGAAACAGATAAACCTGTAAGCTCTAATTCTACAGAGTCCATTTTCGGAATATCAAATGAAACAGACTGACCTGTGTTTGGTCCAATTTGAAATTGAATACCCGTTAAATTTCCATCTAATAATTTCTTTGAGTTAAACTCAGTCTTTTCAGATATTGAATCTATTTCAGATGATAGTTGATCAAGTTCATCCTGAATCTGAGCCCGATCAAAGCTATCATTTGTATCATTCGCTGCTTGTACAGCTAGTTCACGCATGCGTTGTAGCATGGAATGAACTTCCTGCATTGCTCCTTCAGCTGTTTGCATAAGGGATACTCCATCTAATGCATTTCGCTCAGCCATATCTAATCCGCGGATTTGTGAGCGCATTTTTTCAGAGATTGCAAGGCCAGCAGCGTCATCTGCTGCACGGTTAATACGCAGTCCTGATGACAACTTTTCAAGATTTTTTGATGTATGTATTTGATTTTGACTGAGGTTACGGTACGCATTTAAGGCTTGAATATTATTATTAATTTTCAAGTTTCATCTCTCCTCGTGAATTTATTTATATGAAGCGTTTTTTTCGTACGCATTTGTCTGTTTTATATTCATACGATCTATGGAATCTTTTCTACCTTTTACTGCCTCGATCCAAGCAATAAATAGTGATTGTAAGATCTCGTGTACATGTCTAATACGCTTTTTATCTTTTAAGAAATTAGCAGTAACGACTTCATCAGCTAAATAATTATAAATTTGCTCCAACTGATCAGACAGAATTCCTGCATCATAGTTTAAACCTACACCAAGCCGTTCAAGAATATCACTCGTTTTCTGCAAATGTTTGTTCACTTGTTCAAAGTTAGCCTCATCAATGTGACTCTCAGCTAACTCAAGATTATTTAATGCCGCTTCATAAAGAAGTAGAGTTAACTCTTGAGGTGTTTTTTTATGCAATGTTTCTTGAGAAATAAGTGGCATCATAATCACTCCTTTGCCTCATCTATCATATCGGCATCGTCTCGGATATTTTTAATAGTTTTCTTCCATCTCTTCTATTAATAAAAGAATCTCCGCCATAACTGAGTAAAGTTGAGGTGGGATGTTATCGCCAAGGTCCATATCAAGAAGATTCGAAAGTAAACTTGCGTCTTCTTGTAAATGTACATTGTGCTCTTTCGCTAGCTCCATAATTTGATTGGCTACCCTTCCTCTTCCTTGTGCAACAACTTTAGGCGCAGATCCTTCGTCTTCATATCGAATAACAGCGGCTGAAGGACCATTTGTTTGTTTTCTTCTTTTTTCATTAAAGTATTGATACGTGCTCATATTTTAAAATCAAACCCTTTCTCAGACGAATAAACTGGTTTAGAAGTTGGCCTTACAGGCGCATCTGCCTGTTTTTCTGAGAAAGCCGAAAATGCAATAGAGGAAATTGAATAACCTATCGCTTCAACCTTCGAAATCGCCTTTTCCACAAGAGGCTCCATCCTTGCTTTAAAATCAGCTTGATCATTATTTAATGTCACAGATAGTTGTCGTTGGACTACCCGTACCGATATTCCAACCTCGCCCAACTTTGGTGTTTCCATCAAAAAATAGAGGCTACAGTTTTGCCAATCAACCTGCTCTCCCTCTTTTTTTGATTGAATAAAACATTGAAGTTGCTCAACTTTTTGCTCCAAGATAAGTGGTAATTGGAAAAACAGGCTTTGTATTGGTTGGGCATCCTGCTTACTTAGTAGTTGTTGGCCAGAGAGATTGTTTAGTGCCTGATTAGCCAGTTGAGCTGTTTTACTACCCTCATCATGTTGGTTCACTAGTTGCAATAACGATTGTTTTAGATTTCTTTCAGAAAGAGGACCTTCTTTTAAAGCATCCTTTGCGCTCAATTGCTGAGCAACCTCTACCTCATGGTTAAATCCCATTTGCCTTACTGCTTCAAAAACCCCTCTTGCAGTCCCTGACATTCCTTTCATTGCCGCTTCTTCAAAATGCTGAAGAGGTGCAACTTGAGATTGAGCATGTCTACTTGAGGTTTCTTGTTGGTTTGTCGCAAATAAAACTTTTGTCTGCGAAGGTTTAAACGTAAGTTCATCAACTTGTTTTTGAACCTGCGTAACAATCTGAGCTGCTTTTTGGGTATGGCCTGATGCAAGTAGCTGTCGTGCATCTGCAAGTCTACTGCTCGCCATCATCAACTGTTTTTCTGTTTTCATATCAGCAAACTGCATCGCGTCACCACGCAAAATTGAATGATCTAATTTCCGTATAATTGCATCAAGTTGGCTTTTGGGTGCCTGTGTATCCATTTGCTTATTTTCAGTTAGCTCAATATTGATTTGCCGTAATGCTCTTGAGGTCTCTCGTTGAAACGCCTTAAATTCATTCGTCACATTTGCCATTTTTTCAGTAACAGTTGTGACGGCAATTTGTTTACTAGTGGATGACGTTGGTATTTGGACGGCGCCTGCTGCTTCAATTACAGTCCTAGCCGTATCTGTTTGTTGTTCGACTTCTTCAGGTTCACTATGAGTCTGAGCGACATTCGTTTGTAACTGAGCTTCCTCAGACTCAACAGCTGCAAAAAAAACTTGTCTGGCTGCTAGTTCTCTACCGTTGTTCAATCGATCAACCGCTTTATCAATTTGATTTGAAAGACGATTAGACTGGTCAGGTGCTAAATCTTTAGTTGACTGTACTATCGATTTTACGGACTCGAATGCTTCTTGTGGATTATCTTTCGTTTCAACCATATGTTTTAATTGATGAAAAATGCTCTGTTGTGTTTGGGCCGGTGTTACATTAGTAACTAGCTTCGTATTTACAGTTGGTGATGTGTTTTGAGGTACTTCTTTTGGATTAGAATTAGGTGTTATATTTGTATCTATTGTTTCTGAGACTAATGTAAGTAACTGTTGATAACTTTCTCTCGTAACCCCTTGAATAATACTTGCGCGAACACTATCTACAAAATGTTGTTGGCTCGTTGTTAGGTTTTTCCCTTCAGTGAGTTGGTTAATTAACTGAAGCATTTGTTCTTTAGAAAGTGAAGGAATGTTACGTTCTATTTTTGATGGTAACTGTTGCTCTAGCTCTTGTATGAGTTTTGTAACCGGACGACCATGTAACGCCTCATGCACAGCCTTTAGATGACGTTCATTTATTGGGAGATCCTTTGACATTAACGATCGAACGGTTTCTAGTTTTGAGGAGTCCGTTGACGTTGAGGTTTCAAGGTATCGAGACAGGGCAAGGATTGTGTCCCTTGAAACATCTTGACCATTCGCACCTGCTATTTTCATTGCTTGTATTAATAAAGGTGTTGGGCGGTCAACACCAGCTTTTACTGCTAAATCAACAAAGCGAGCCGCTGGATTAGTTTGTTGTTTTGATTCATTTGCCGTCCACTCCTGCACACGGATTCCGTTTTCCCCAGCCTCTGTTACGACAAATGACGCTGTTCCGGCCTGGGGCATCTTGCCATCTACAGTGACTGTCATTTCTTTTCCTCTATACGTAATTTTAGCTTCAGTATCTGAGATAGGCTCAAACGTTGCTTCGCGCAACAGATCTCCTTGCTTTAATTGACGATTAGGATTCACAGTATTCCCACTGAGTAGATGATTAACCTGCATGATACACACTCCCGCTTCACGATCTCTTTACTTATATATCGGCGACTTTTTTATACTATTTAACTAATTGCTTTAATTATCTATTAGGTTTTTGATCTTCAGGTTTCTCAAGACTTGTACCTCTTAATGATCGTTGTTCAATCCATTTTCTTCTGGCTTCGTATCCTTTAGCGCCTTTAACTAACGCATGCTGCCCAAAACGCTCTTGAATGGTCAACATCGTTTGATCTATATGATAATCCTTGACGTCCTTCTCTTGTGAAAACAGATTTAACTGTTTGTACGCATGACGCTTATCAACTAAGTCATACGTGCTAATCCCAAGCAGCCTAATTGGTTCTGTATTCCAAGACTTCTTAAAAAGGGTTCGAGCCCGTTGATATATATCGTTTGATGTGTGGCAAGCGTTACTCAACTTCTCACTTTTATTTGTGATCTTCCAATCATGATATTTAATCGTTAATTGAATTCCGTAAGCGACTACTTCTTTTTTATTTAAACGATAACTGACAGAATCAGCAAGCTGTTTTAATATTGTTTCGATCTTCTGTTCATTTTTTGTATCTCTAGGTAGAGTTGTTGAATTTCCGATACTTTTAAATTCATGAACGGAATCAGGATTCACCGGTCGATCATCTATTCCTTGAGCACGTTTTTGCAGCTTATGTGCAATTGAACCGAATTTCTCGGTAATAAAATGTGGATCAGCATTTGCAAGATCACCAATGGTAAGGATCTCCGCTTTTTCCCATTTACCGACTGTCTTTTTGCCAATTCCCTGCATCTCACTAATTGGCAGTGGCCAAAGTAGTTCAGGTAGCTCTCTTTTTCTAAGAATGGTTATTCCATTTGGCTTCTTCATATCACTTGCCATTTTTGCTAGAAATTTATTTGGCGCAATGCCAATGCTACAGGGCAAATTCATATCTCGAATCAATGTCTCCTGAATCTGCTGAGCTAATTTATATGGATGGATTTGTTCATGGTATTGGGTTACATCCATATACCCTTCATCGATGGAAACCGGCTCAACTAAAGAGGTGTAAGATCTAAGAATTTCAAACATATTTCTGGAGGCAGTTCGATAGCGCTCAAAATTGGATTTCAGTAAAATGAGTTCAGGGCAGGCTTTTTTGGCTTGCCAAACTGGCATCGCTGTTTTTACTCCACGAGCTCTTGCTTCATATGTACTTGTTACAATAATGCCTCGTCGATCCTCAACACTGCCAGCTACCGCAACTGGTTTTCCTTTTAGCTCCGGTCTGAAGGAAAGCTCAACGGAAGCAAAAAAGCTATTCATATCAACATGAAATAATATACGCATATTACCACCTCCCTAAATCCCATTATACGAAAGAATGTTCGTTTTTTAAAGATAGATGTCTTGCAACTTGATACCTGATGAGATAAAGTGGTATTATACAAAGTTAGCTTTAAAACTACGCCCTATTTATATTGGAGGTGCTGCGAAATGACTTATATCATTCAACAAACGAATACACAGTATGAGGTAACTCTTCAAAAAGTGTTCAACTATCTCAGCCAGCACGAACAGATCAAAGGGTATTCACCATCAATCACCGAGATTTCTAAACACATTGGAGACACTGAAGAAATGATTTTAGAAAGTCTAGAATTTGGTCAAAATGATCCATTACCTTTAAAATTACTACATTAATAGCACATGAAAAAAGGACTAGCCCTTCATGGGACATGTCCTTTTTTAGTATGTAATGTTATACTTGCTTTGTAATAGCAATAATCGCCTCTGCTGTTTTGTTTAATTCACTTAGAGGCATACGTTCTTCTTTTGTGTGAATTTTTTCATAACCTACCGCTAAATTGACAGTGGGTATTCCAAAACTAGAGATAATATTTGCATCACTACCTCCACCGCTTTCTAATAACTTTGGTACTCTTCCAATTGCTTTCATCGCGGCTTGTGCAATTTGCACAACTTGGTCTGTTTCGGACTTTTTGTAACCAGGATATGTGATTTCAATATTCACTTCGGCTGAAGTTCCCATCATCTCAGCAGCTTCTTCAAATCCACGCTTCATTTTCTCTACTTGTTTCTGTAACTTTGATTCTTCAAGCGAACGTGCCTCAGCCAAAACTTCTACATAGTCACACACGATATTTGTTTTACTTCCACCCTCAAATCGTCCAATATTAGCAGTTGTTTCTTTATCAATTCTACCTAGAGGCATTCGAGAAACAGCCTTTGCAGCTACTGTTATGGCCGAGATACCTTTTTCTGGTTCTACACCAGCGTGCGCAGTTCTGCCATAAATTTTCGCATGGATTTTGGCTTGAGATGGAGCGGCGACAATAATATCTCCTACAGGACCATCACTATCAAGTGCGTACCCGTATTTAGCAAGAATTCGTTCTTTCTCTAGCACTCGAGCTCCAACTAAACCAGACTCTTCTCCGACAGTTATAATAAATTGAATCATGCCGTGTGAGATATTTTGTTCGTTTAAGATTCTAATCGCTTCTAACATCGCTGAAATACCAGCTTTGTCATCTGCTCCTAAGATCGTTGTGCCATCCGTTACAACGTATCCATCCTTCACTTCTGGCTTGATGTTATTTCCTGGGACAACCGTATCCATATGGGATGTAAAATAAATAGGTGTTTTATCTTTATCTGTAGCCTCGTCTGTTGCCTGCAAGGTTGCTATTAGGTTACCAGCACCATGCCCCGTCTGCTTGGCTGCATCATCCTCATATACATCTAACCCTAATGCTTCAAATTTCTTTTTTAATACATTGGCTATTTCTCTTTCTGATCCAGTTTCCGAATCAATTTTTACCAATTCAATAAATTCATCTTGCAGTCGTGTTTCATTAATCATAAGTAATTGACTCCTCCATTTCCTTTCTTATCCTACAGTAAATTCTCTTCGGTTTCACGCTTAAACGTCTGTTTTTCACAAACTTCTAGCAAGACACCATGCGATTCTGTTGGTGGAATAAAAGCAATCTTTGTATCATCCGCTCCATTTGACACAACGTTTGAAACAAATGAAACCCCTTTATCCGTCATGTTTAGGATCACCTTCTGAATATCTGGAGTTCCTAATGCTAAATGATGAATACCCTCCCCATGTTTATGCAAAAATTTGGCAACAGTCGTGTTCTGATTAAGCGGTTCAAGTAGCTCGACTTGAATCCCACCTGCTTTAAAAAAAGCAACCTTTACACCTTGCTCTTGTACAATCTCTTCTTTTACCCATGTTAATCCAAGATTTTCTTGATAGAATATCTTTGCAGCTTGTATGGAATGAACAGCAATTGCAATGTGGGTGCCAGTATCCTGCCATTGGTTTGACATAACTTGCTCCTTTTTCGTTAGTTGCCCTTGTCCGAATTAGCAAAGGCAAGTAAAATAGTAAATAGATAAATTGTTATAAGGGGAGTTGATTGAAGTGCAAAGAAAAGGCGTACAAAAAGTGATCATTTATGTAATGCTTGTTGCGATCATACTAAGTGGAGTATTCATGGGCGTAGCAGGTCTCGGAGCATTCTAAACAAGTTTGAGAAAAGAAACGCCTTATAGGGTTTCTTTTTTTGATCAGATAAGGCGCCATATTCAATTCCTAATGCTTCAAAAGAAGTGTTTTGCTCAGTTATAAGGATCTTTGTGCCAATTGGAATCTGATTATAAAGTCGTTCAATGTTTTGGTTTGTTAAACGAATACAACCAGATGTGACGGCATAGCCAACTGAGTTTGGCCGATTTGTTCCATGTACCCCGTACGTTCTTCCTTCTGTATCAAGTGCATCAAAACCAATCCACCTGCTTCCTAGTGGATTGTCCGAGTGTCCACCTGGTATGTTCTTTTTCCGATAATATGGCTGCTCGGCCTTTACTGTGATGGTGAACATACCGAGTGGTGTTTGAGTATGTTGCTTTCCCGTTGCCGCAGGGAGCACTTCTTGAATCAAACCGTCATGAATAAAAGCTAGCTGATTCGTATGAACATTAACAATGACAAAAGGATCCCCATTTGTCGGGTTCTCACCAATTGGCCAAATGGGTGAAGCTACTAGAATAAGAATAGCAAGCATCGTTTTTAACAAGAGCACTCCCCCTTTTATAAAGGTTAGAATGCTCTTTTTTTAATGGTTTTATCCTTTTTTTCATTCCATAAGCTATCTTTTATTAGCAAATATTGTTGTAATTCGTGCATCATATATGAAAGAGCAGATCGAACTTCAAATTCTTCTCTTGTTGTTGGCAAGTCCATTTGTTTAAAGTTTTCGCGCATTTCATCCAAGCCGTCCTAGAAAATAAGGTACATGATTGGTTGGACTAACCGCTTTGCTTAGATCTTCAAGAAAATCTGCAAGATCGTTACTCTGCGAAACGGATCCATGAATCGTTGTGATGAATGGCATTAATCGTTCAAGAATTTCAAATTGCTTTTCTCTCATCTGAAAGTAATGATAGTACTGACCTTCTTCTCGTAGGATTTGGTTATTCATATCTCGGATAGCTAAATTTTTTCCTTGCTCTAATAAGCGAACAGTGTCTGAAATTTCTGCTCCAGTCCATTCGCTATCCCCTTTTCTAATATACTTTGAGAATTCATAGAGGATTAAGCTAAAGTTCTGTTCAATATGTTTCTTAAATACTCGGAGCTGTCGTTCACTACTTGGCATATATAAGTTCATTAATAAGGCCGTTCCAATTCCAACAACAACTAATAACAATTCATTAATAAATAGATCAACTGTTGCATTGGCGTGTGTGTAGATATGAAGAACGATTACCGAGCTTGTCACAACTCCTAGACTTAATTTAAGAGCAACAATAATTGGAATAAATAAGAGCAAAAACAACCCAAGTATCAGCGGATGATATCCTAATAACTCAAACATTGCCATACTTAATCCCATACCTAGTAAACAAGCTGCAAACCGGTGCCATGAGACTCGTAATGAATTTTTTCTTGTAACTGAAATACATAAAATCGTAATAACGGCTGCCGATCCAAATGAATCTAACTGCATCGCTTGGGCGATGGCCGTTGCCACTAAAACACCAATTGCAGTTTTAATTGTTCGATAGCCAATTTTAAATCTCATTCGTTCGTTCAACTCCTTGTCATAAATCTTATTTTACCATGACATAGAAGAAAAAAAACGCTAGAATGATCGCACAAAAATAATCGGCTAACAAGGTGTGGCTTGTCAGCCGACTCGCGTACCCAATAGTATAAGTGAGTCTTACTGAATTACATATCAGAGTTATCTTCTCCCATTTCGTCACCACCTGGATCGACTGGGTCACCTGGGTCCATCTCGTCCGTTCCTCCATCACCACAAGCCGCCAACATTCCGACTGAAAAGATACCTGCCATCATACTGTACAATAATTTCTTACTCATTATGAATTCCTCCTTCAGTTTAGTTAGGATATCGTGCTTATTATTCTCTACCCCACACCTTTTATCTGTAATCGCTTTCACATCGATTTTATAGATCTCTTTACATTTCTACATATTCCGCAAAAAATAACACGTCTATTTATCAGGACAAGTACATCTATTAGTAAAAGACCGTATTGTTGGACGAGAAAGGATGAAGCGACGTGATCACTGCAATCTCAGCTATTATATTAGGCATTTCTCTAGCAGCTCCCGTTGGACCAATCTGTTTAGAAATCATCAATCGGACCTTAAGAAATGGTTTTTTAGGAGGAATCGCTGTAGGTATTGGAGGAATGACTGCTGACGCCTTATTTATGACGACCATCTATTTTGGATTAGGCTCTCTGCTAACTCACGAGATCACTCAGCTTTGTTTATATTTGTGTGGTTGCCTATTTTTAGCCTATTTAAGTATTCGTACGTTTCAAAAAGCACCGCAGTCATTATGGAAGGATCGCCATTTAAACCGACCGAAAAAAACAATTTTTTGGAACTGTTTTTATACAGGACTTATGATTGCTTTAATTAATCCCATTAATATAATGTTTTGGTTTGGCATTTATGGATCTGTATTAAGTGAATTAATTCAACAATCAAGTGATTCTGTTATCCTTTGGCACAGTCTTTTAATTTTCACAGGCATCTTGCTTTGGAATATGAACTTATCATTCTTAACACATTTCTCCTCATTTTTAATGAAACCTAAAGTACTCAAATGGCTTAATTTCACTGCAGCTAGTATGCTTGCATACTTCTCGATTCATTTTGGCATTCAATTTTATCACTTGATTTCCGTATAGATTCTGCCGATAATGGGTTTATATGGTCCAATGAAGGAGGATTAGTCTAATAATGCGTTACAAACGTGATGAGAGCTTCCGATATGATTTTAAACCTAGTCTTGAGGGAACGTTTGAAATTGTTCAGATGAACGAAAAAGCAGTACAAGTTTCGGCTGGCACCCTTTTTATCGTAAACCTTAGTCCAAGCGGTGTTGGCATTAAAACTCATTATAACTTACCAGATCCAGAATTATATACGGTAACACTTCAATTAACCTGTACACTTGAAGATAGTCCATTAGTATTTAAAGGTAATGTTCAATGGAAACGCCAATCTTCTGTTGATTATAGCTATGGATTAGAGCTCTCTTCATCAGAAGAAACCAAAAAGGAAATCGTCTCCTTATTAAAACGTCACGCGCTAAATCAAGCAACCAGTACATAAAGGAGTCAATAATGTGGGACTGTTCTTCAGAAAAGATACAAAAGAGGATTCTATAGCTTATCAAAAAGGACTCACTTTCACTTGTTTTTTTTATATGTTTGCCTTGCTGATCTACTCGTTTTATCTCCTATTAAATGAAAAAGATTTTGGGGTTCCCCTTATCATATATGCTTCCGGTTTAGTTGTTCTCTACATCAGCACATTTTTATTCAAACGAAAAAGCAGCCAGACCTAGGTTAATTGGTCCGGCTGCTTAAATTATTTGTCATCATTCTGTTTTTTTGATTCTTCTTCCTGAAGTTCTTGCTTAACCTCTTCATAAACCTCTTCTTTTAATTCCTCATAGATATCCTCTTTAATATCATCTCGTACTTCTAACTTAATCAAGTCTAATTGTTTACTTCGACTTTTTCTTTTTTCATATCCAAGGTCTCTGCCCATCATGATGAATACCGAAACAATCATAAAGATCAAGATAAAAGCAAATGGTAATGCTGCTGTTAGCGCTGCAGTTTGCAGGGCATCAAGTCCACCGTCACCACTTATAAGTAATACAGCGGCTGTACAGCAATTAAGGCTCCCCATAATACTTTTAGCTTGAGACTTGGATTCAAATTTCCTCCTGATGTCATTGATCCAAGCACAAAAGCTGCAGAATCGGCAGAAGTGATAAAAAAGATCAAAATGAGAATGATAGCTATTCCGCTTATTAAGGAAGTTAACGGTAATTGTTCGAGTAAAACAAACATTGCCACTTCAACTTCACTTGAGACAATGTTCGCCAGACCTGCATTTCCATACATTTCAAAAAATAGTCCAAGCTCCGCCAAATGTAGTAAACCAAATCACAGCGAGTAATGTTGGCACCAGTAAGACACCAGCCATAAATTCACGTACGGTTCTACCTTTAGAGATACGAGCAATAAATAGTCCAATAAAAGGTGACCATGACATATGCCAAGCCCAGAAAAAGATGGTATTCGTTCCTAACCACTCACTCTCACTAAAAGGTGTCATTGTAAACGACATCGACACAATATTCGAAATGTATCCTCCAAACGTATTAACCAAATTTTCAAGGATAAATAGGGTTGGACCAGTAAATAAAACAAATAACAACAACAATCCCGCAATAACAAGGTTAATGTTACTTAATCTTTTAATGCCTTTATCGATTCCTTTTATTGCTGAAAAAATAAATAAAACCGTTACAATAGCAATTACTACGAGTTGTACATAAATATTGTTAGGAAGTGACGTAACATATGACAGTCCTCCTGAGATTTGTAAAGCACTCAAACCAAAAGTTGTTGCAACGCCGGCACAAGTTGCAATGACAGCTAAGATATCAATGACTCGACCTGCCCAAGCCATTCACCTTATTACCCAATAATGGATAAAATGCTGAGCTAATCAATGCTGGTCTATTTTTACGATATTGCACGTATGCGAGTGTTAATCCGACAATTGAGAATGCCCCCCACGCATGGAGCCCCCAATGAAAGACACCATATCGTAACCCTGCTTCTGCTGATTCAACCGTGCCAGATTCAATGCCAACTGGTGTATCTAGATAATAGAGAAGCGGTTCAGCTACTCCAAAAAATACAAATCCAACACCAAGACCAGCAGCGAATAACATGCCAATCCATGACCACCATGAATGCTCTGGCTTATCCTCTTCCTTTCCAAGCTTAATTTTTCCAAATGGTGAAACAGCTAAGCCCAGTCCAATTAACACAAACGCAGATAGTAGGAGCATATAAAAACAAGCCAAAGGTTTCAATGACCCAATCTAATGCCTGTCCCGCTGTACTTGCTAAAAGCTCAGGGAAAAATACTCCCCACAATATAAGCAACGCCATAATACTCGTCGAGATATATAGCACACTTTTTGGGGATGATTCCAGTTGATTTTTTTCTTCCATATGTGCTATTCATCTCCTTGTTTTAGGTATCTTTATTCCTTACCCCTATACAGTCATCATTAAAACAATAATTTTCCCATCCCCTCTTTTTCTTATTCCTTGCGACTTATAGCATATAGGAGGTGATAAGATGGGTAACCAAGCGAACTCGTTTAGTTCTACAATTCCATGTCGGTTTGGCCGATGATGGCAAGGATGTTATGGCAACAAAATCATTCCAAAATATCCAAGGAGAAGCTAGTGATTCTTCTCTAACAGCTGTCGCTACTGCATTAATTAGCTTACAGCAGTATCAGATTGATAGCATCTCGCGTCAAAACACGTATTCAATTGACTAATCTGTTTACAAACCAAAAGGAGGATTCTCATGAGCAAAAAACTTGATCTATTATTTGAAAATCAAGAGGGCAAACAGGTCACACTTAGTATTGATCATCCAATTGAACCGGTTGATGCTGAGCTTGTTCAAACTGTCATGGAAACAATTCTAGCCGAAGACGTATTCATTTCATCAGGCGGTCGTCTCTCCGCTATCAAAGGTGCACGACTAGTTGATCACCAAGTAACCGTCATTGCCGTAGGTTCATAAGCGATGAGTAGCGTTGAGCTATGGGTGCCTTTAATCAGTGAATATGGTTTTCCGATTATGGTGACTCTCTACCTTCTTAACCGCTTGGAACGGAAATTAGATAAAGTCACCGAAGCCGTTGAAACACTCCCCACCAAATTGAATCAAAATCCCACATCTTAACCCGAGAGACTGGGACAAGCTATAAAAAAGCCGAATCATTATGTTGATCAACTCACATAATGGTTCGTTTTTTTATTTTTGATAATAAGAGAAAATCCATCTGTCGCAGCTTTCAAGCGTATCCTTCTTAAGTTATGTGCACACTATGATATAGTAGAGACTCAGTAAGAGATTGAAAAGGCGAGAAGGGAATGAGTTTAATTTGACTGAACCAACTTATCAAATCGCAACATTCGCTGGCGGATGTTTCTGGTGTATGGTTAAACCATTTGATTCCTATCCAGGTATTGAATCAGTAGTCTCTGGCTACACAGGTGGAGAAACTGAAAACCCAACCTATGAAGAAGTGTGCAGCGAATCAACAGGACACTACGAAGCTGTTCAGATTACATTTAATCCAAATGAGTTTTCATATGAAAAACTTCTCGACGTTTTTTGGCAACAAATAGATCCGACAGATGCAGGTGGTCAATTTTTTGATCGAGGACATTCATATAAAACTGCCATTTTTTATCATTCAGAAGAACAAAGACTGGCTGCAATGAAGTCTCGTGATCAGCTTGAAGCAAGCGGCCGATTCAAGAATCCAATCGTTACAGATATCATAACTGCTTCTGCCTTTTATCCAGCAGAAGAGTATCATCAGGATTACTACCAAAAAAATCCGTTACGTTATAAGATGTATCGAAAAGGTTCTGGTCGTGAAGCATTTATTAAATCAAATTGGGAGGAATCATAATGTCACAAAAACCAACTAAAGAAGAATTAAAAGAAAAACTAACTCCTATTCAATATGAGGTTACTCAAAATAACGGTACGGAGCAGCCATTTAGAAACGAATATCATGATCATGAAGAAGATGGAATCTATGTAGATATTGTTTCCGGAAAACCACTTTTCAGTTCAACTGATAAGTATGATGCAGGATGCGGTTGGCCTAGTTTTACTAAACCAATCGTTGAAGAAGAAGTACTCGAAAAAGAAGACCGCAGTCATTTTATGGTCCGCACAGAAGTCCGCAGTAAGGAAGCAGACTCTCACCTCGGCCATGTTTTTAATGATGGACCTGGACCGAATGGACTTCGCTATTGCATAAACTCCGCTGCCCTTCGTTTTGTGCCTAAAAAAGATCTAAAAGAAGAAGGATACAACCTGTATCTAAAGCTATTTGACGAGTAATCAAACTAAGAGGTCGGGAAAGAAATAAATACTCCCTTTTATGTAAAACCTAAACGACTAACAATCCTTTTTTAAGGTTTGTTGGTCGTTTGTTTCGTTTATATTTTGAGCCTAATTACTAAAATTTAGATAATTATATTTTTTGATTAAGCCTCTTATAACGTCTTAAATCCGACAAAAATTATGACGCTCCCACATAACGGACGGGATAGTGTAGCCCGACTCCGGTGGGATTTACGGCCAATGTTGAAATGATTTGACGTAGCCAAATTAGGCGGGCGCCCGCCCACGGAAAGCGTGCCCCCTCATCCCGGGAGAGGAATGACTACTAAGAATCATTCGTCTTTATGGTTTATCCTTATACTCCTGTCCCTCCATTTTGAATGTTTTACGTTTTCATTTAAGGAAATCTGAATATCTGTTATGATAATAGTGTTATAAATAAGTGATAAAGGGTGACGCATAGTGCAAACACGTACAGAAAGAGACACAATTGGTGAGATTCAAGTACACGCAGATCGTTTCTGGGGAGCTCAAACTCAACGTAGTTTAGAGAACTTTAAAATTGGTCAGGAAAAAATTCCATTAGAAGTAGTCTATGCATTTGTTCATCTTAAAAAAGCAGCAGCGATTGTAAACGGATCTTTGAAAGGACTTGAAAAGGAAAAAGTCGAAGCGATTACTGTCGCAGCTGACCAGATTCTAGACGGACAGCACGATGATCACTTCCCTCTTGTTGTTTGGCAAACAGGAAGCGGCACACAGTCTAATATGAACGTAAACGAAGTAATTGCCTACATAGCAAATCAATGGCTAAAAGAAAATGGTCATGACACAAAAGTCCATCCAAATGATGATGTAAACCGCTCACAAAGCTCAAACGATACCTTCCCAACAGCTATGCATGTAGCTACGGTTCTTTATGTAGAGAATCACCTACTACCAGCAGTTCAAACATTTACTACAACACTTGCTGAAAAGGAAAAAGCATTTGAAAATGTGATTAAAATCGGACGCACACATCTTCAAGACGCAACACCACTAACATTTGGACAAGAAATTAGTGGTTGGAAACGCATGCTTGAAAAGTGTGAATTAATGATAAAGCAAAGTACTGATCATGTTAGAGAATTGGCGATTGGCGGAACAGCAGTAGGAACCGGTCTTAATGCCCCACCTGAATTTTCAGAACAGGTTTCTGCTCAATTAACGAGTCAAACTGGAGCCACATTTAAAGCGGCTCAAAATCACTTCCATGCCCTAACAAGTCATGATGAATTAGTCCATCTTCATAGTGCACTTAAAGCCTTGGCAGCAGATGCGTTTAAGATTGCCAATGATATCCGTTTACTTGCAAGTGGTCCGCGTTGTGGTATTGGAGAAGTCGTTATTCCGGCAAATGAACCAGGTAGCTCCATTATGCCAGGAAAAGTAAACCCTACTCAAAGTGAAGCTTTAACAATGGTTGCTACGCAAATTTTTGGTAACGATGCATCTGTTGGTTTTGCAGCAAGTCAAGGGCATTTCCAATTAAATGTGTTTAAACCAGTGATTATTTTTAATGTGCTTCAATCACTTCGTCTACTAACAGACGGTTTACAAAGCTTTAATGATAAATGCTTAATTGGACTAGAGCCTGATGAAGAGAAGATGACTCAATATCTTAATGATTCATTAATGCTTGTTACAGCTCTTAACCCACATATTGGATATGAGAATGCAGCAAAAATTGCTAAAAAAGCTCATGCCGAACGTACAACATTAAAAGAAGCCGCCATTAGCTCTGGATTGCTTACAGAAGAAGAGTTTGATGCAGCTGTTCGTCCTGAAGAAATGATTCATCCCAAGTAAAAAAGAAAAGAAGACAGGCCGGAGTTAATCT
The DNA here is from genome assembly GCF_023703085.1 of Alkalicoccobacillus plakortidis. Taxonomy (NCBI): domain Bacteria; kingdom Bacillati; phylum Bacillota; class Bacilli; order Caryophanales; family Bacillaceae; genus Shouchella; species Shouchella oshimensis. The sequence goes on from NZ_JAMQJY010000006.1 coordinate 44,193, forward strand.
CCGCCTGTCTTTTGTGTATCTAACAAACTTTCTATTTCTTTTCTTCCAAACCTTGTTGCTGTAAAGATGTCTTCGAGGTTAACATTGTAAACGTTGGCGATGAGGAGTGCTCGTTCAGAACTGATTTGCCGCTTTCCACTCTCAATTTGAGAAAGATATCCGGCAGAGATACCAATTTCCCTAGCTGCAACTTCCAAACTATATCCAAGCTCCTGTCTCGCTTTTTTTACTAAGCTCATCACATGCTCACATCCTGCTCCTGAAATCATCGTAACGTACCTTCAATGTATTATAATGCATTTTGCATAATCGTCAATTCAATACGAATATAAACCCCAAAATATTTGGCACTTTGCATTACGCAAAGTATAATAAGGCTATACCATAATGAAACGGGGAGATTCCTTTATGTTTGCCTCTCGCCTGCGAGAACAAAGATTACAGCATAACTTAACGATGAAGCAACTAGGAGAGAGTATGAACCTAGCTCCATCTACTATTTCTGGCTATGAGAATGGCATTCGCAAACCCGATATGGACATCCTATATTTATTCGCAGATACATTTGATGTATCCGTGGACTATCTGCTCGGACGCACAGATCAAAGTCATTCGCACTCTCCTGCAATTCTCAAAACACAAAGCAATCATACTTTATCTGTTAGCATGGATGAGTTGGAGTATTTAAAAGAGAGTTTAATGGTATTTAGAAAATACAGACAATGAAAAAGAAAAATCAGATGATCTCATCATACGTGTATCGTACAACGTAACGATTTGACTTAAGTTTTTTCACTTCAACAAGAGGACCTACCTCATAACCATTATGCCAGTTATCCTCAATTTTCGCTTTCAAGCAACCAGCTTGAAACCGAGAATAAAATACTTGCTTATAATAGATCCAACGAGGCAACTCTGATTTCATCTTCCCATACCTTTCTTCTTATGCTTCCCTTCTATTAAATCAAACATTCATATCTTTCTCAAAGAAATTGTTTAACCAATTAAGTCCTCCTCTTCTCTTTTTCTAATATCAACTAATCGTCTGTTTTCCTCGATATCACGAATACGGTGGGCAAGCCTAGCCGAGGCACTTGCAGCTATACTTGCAACAAGATCGTCAAGGAACGTATGCACCTGTTCTTTCCTTTTATCCAATTCATCGATAATACCTACTTTTTGTTTGTCTAAATAACCAAAAGTAGTGACAGCTATACTGCCAAAACCAAATACCGAACCTAGAGCAATTGTTTCATCAACACCAAATAATCCTTCGTCTTGTTTAACCATACTTAATAAAGGTTCACTTAACATTCCTTTTTCAGCTAATTCATCTAATTCAACACCCACTAAAATAGCATGTTGAATTTCGCGTTTAGTAAGTACTGCATCTGTGCTTTCTATACATGAAGCCATGTCTAAATTTTCTGCATAGGGCTTTTGAAGATCATACACAATTTCAGCGATTGCTTCAATTGTGACACCACGTTCGGCAAGTTTCTGTCTGGCCGCTTTCTCAACCGTTTTACACGGAACTCTTTCTATCATTGTAACCGCCTCCCTTATTTTCTATTCTACCATATAGGCAGATTCATCGCTTTTTGTACAATATATGATAAACTAGGCTAAAGTACATCTAAAGGTTTAAAGTAAGACTTATTTTTTGCATAAGAAAGGTGATTTCATCATGGCTACGCTCCAAGGAACGTTACAGGATACCACAATTCAAAGTAAATATTTAGATGATGAGGTTACCCTTTTAATTTATCTTCCTCCAAACTATACACCTCTTTCATCCTATGACTTGTTAATCTGTCAAGATGGAAAGGATTTTTTTCAGTTAGGAAGAATTCCGAGACAACTTGAGGCTTTAATTAGTGAATATGAGGTTCGCGAAACCATCATAATAGGAGTACCTTATCCTAGTGTACCTGAAAGAAGAGAGCGCTATCATCCAGAAGGCAAACGTTCAGAAGCTTATAGAAAATTTCTTGCATTTGAACTCCTACCGTATTTGGATGACAATTTTCCTACTCATCAATTGCCATCTGCAAGGACGCTAGCAGGTGACTCTCTTGCAGGTACCATTTCATTGTTAACTGCCTTAGAATATCCCACATTATTTGGTCAGGTCATGATGCACTCTCCGTATGTTGATGAGCATGTTATGCGCGCGGTTCGAGATCATCAGTATAAGAACAGTTTATCTCTATATCATGTGATAGGTTCCGAGGAAACCATAGTGAAAATGACAAACGGTGAAGAAGCGGATTTTCTTACTCCAAATCAAGAATTATCGGAGCTACTCGAGGCTTCTCCATTCACGTATAGCTTCCGGATTTTTGAAGGGAACCATACGTGGACATATTGGCAGAAAGATCTGCCAACAGCATTAAAAGTGATGCTACCTTTTTAAGTCACACATATTAAAATGAGGAGGAATTAAAATGACTTATGGTATTGCTCTTTTTCCATCAAAAGAATTACAAGACGAGGCAAATTCGTTCAGGAAAAGATTTGATTCTCATTATGCATCCATTCCTCCACATATAACACTAACAGATCCTTTTGAAGTAGATGAAGAAAAACGATCTACCTACATCGACTCATTAGAGAGTGTAGCAAGCGAGCAACCACCGGTCGTAATTGAGATCTATAAGGCGGATTCCTTCATCCCCTTATATCATAAGGTTTTTTTAAAAATACGTGAGCACGAAACTCTGTTAACACTACATCAAAAACTTCATTCACCACCTTTTTCATCAGAAATGGCACACACATTTGTCCCTCATATTACGATTGCTCAAGATTTGCCAAAAGCAGAAAATGACGATCTCATTGGTCAACTTAAGATGAGCGGATTTTCTCATAGTGAAATAATTTCTGAATTTCATCTTATCCAGGCAGCAAGAGGATGGTCGTTGGAGTATTGTGAAGACGTTTGAATTAAAAGGAGAATAACTTACAACATGAAGAGTAGCACCTGGAACATTTGTACTGTATCGACTCCACGTGAATTAGAAGATGCTTTTTCCGTAAGAAAAAACGTATTTGTTGAGGAACAAGGTGTATCAATAGATCTTGAACGAGATCATGAAGATGATTCAGCCATTCATTTTGTCCTGTATGATCATGGTGTACCCTCTGGAGCAGCACGAATACGCCTATTAGAAACGTATGCAAAACTTGAACGTGTTTGCATCCAGAAAAGTATGAGAGGAACTGGTGCAGGGGCCGCGTTAATGGAAGCAATCGAAACGGAAGTAACTAAACAAGGTTTTGATGTTGCCAAGTTAAATGCACAAGTACATGCGTCTGGCTTTTACAAACGAATCGGGTATACAGTTTGTTCTGGAGAATTTATGGATGCCGGAATTCCTCATGTTACAATGGAAAAGAGACTGTAAGCATGACAAAAAACGAAAGCCACACATGTAAGACGTGTGGCTTTCGCTTTTTGTGTTTTATTGAACCATTTTCTCTTGGACTGATGCAAGCTTACTTTCCATTGTCTGGTGCTTGTCTCTTCTGTCATCAATTCGAATATTAGTCGCCACTCGCTTAATGCCGCTTTTAAATGGCACTTCATGAATCGCTTGAATGACTTCAAATAAAACAGGTAGCTCCCCTTCAATTAACGTACTCATCGGTGTTAGTTGATAGGTGATGTTGTCTCCATAAGATTCGAGAACGGTTTGAATACTTGCTACATAATCACTTACGCTTGGTCCCTCTGTTCCAATCGGAATGATTGTTACATCTACAATCGCCATTTTTTTCTTCCTCTCTTTTTTAATTCTTCTTATTCGGTGTGGGAACTCTTTTTCTGCTAATAACCCGTATGAGGTAATAGCTGCTAAGAGATGCATTCGCTCGGGTTCGCTAGTTGTAACATATCGCTGTAAAAAAGCTGATACTGGCAAAATGTATCGCTTTAGCCAATGTTTATTGAGTCGTTCCGTAAAACAAGCAGGTACAATTGCGCCATAGGAAGAAATGGCTAAAGCTGTGGCTACATCTAGTCTTGCCAGAACCAATAGAATGCTACCTAAAAGTACGCTTGAAAAATAAACAACAATCACATTCGTTGAGCAGCCACGATTTACAATCGATGCCTGTTGGATCTTTCTTAACCTCACTCGAGTGATTAAGCCCTTTGAACTAAATACTTTATGTTCAGCTCCATGATATTTGCGCAACTTCTTTGGGAACAGAAAGTGCATGCCAAAAGCCAAATATAAAAGTGAATAAAAAGGGAGACCTGTCATTTCCCATAATACAGGAGGCAAGATGATGCCTCCCAGAACTAATAATGTCAAGATCACAAAACGGTTGGTAAACTGATAAGCAATTCTTTCCCCATCTTTATACTCGTTTTTAACGAAATAGGCTCAACCCATGAAGTAAGTTCCCCCTTATGATGGCTAGCACAGGCTACATAATGGTTTGTCATATAAAAAACCCCTGCTTGGAAAGACATGCCTCTAATGAACATACGAGCTTACCTCAATCTCTTCTACCCAAAAAGGGACATTACTTGCTTCACCAAATGTTGGGTCTGAGAATGTTGCATCCTGTTGTTCAAGTGGCGCATGTTGGGCCCACGTATGTAACAAAAATACTTCTAGATCTTCATAAGACACATCATCAGACTCTAGCTCAATAATAAGAGTGCCACGATTGCCAAGACTTTTGTTTTCATCTAGTTCATTAGGGAAGGCTACAATCCAGCCGTTATCTACCTCTACTCCATCGGCTTCATACAATATTCCATCTGATGCGTGTAGCTCTACACTTAGACTCTCGACTGCCCCCGTCACCCCGATATAGTCATCACCAAACATGCCGTCAGCTGGCATAGCTCGCCACTGCCACGATAACTCAACAGTAGATGCCATAAGTGATCCCGACCAATCGATGTTATCTTGCAAATCAGCGTTAGTCACTTCATTTGACTGATCATTTTTCAGATAGAAATAACCACCAACCGCCATTACAATCATTAAAAGTGCTGGTAATAAAAAAACGATAAAATGATTGCCTCGTGTCTTCATCCTTTATCCCCCAGATTTCTTTGTGTCTCTACGTTACCATGAATACATAATAAGCGAAAGAAAACACTCAAAAACCGCCAGTTCTTATGACCGACGGCGATATGCGGAGTGGTTAACGGGACCCGCTCCATTACCAATTGAAAATCCTTCTTTAATGGCACAAGTAACAAAGGCTTTGGCGGTCTCAACAGCATCAATTATATCTGCTCCCTTAGCTAGTTCTGCAGCTATAGCTGATGCTAATGTACACCCTGTTCCATGTGTATTCGCCTGATTTATACGTTTCTGTGAGAAGTGGGTTAGATTCTGTCCATCATATAAAAGATCAATGGATTCCTCTCCAGGCAGATGACCACCTTTTAATAAGATGTTGGATGCCCCTAACTCATGCAATTGATAAACAGCCTCTTCCATCTCTTGAACGGTTTCAATAGGAGCCGTCTCCAATATTCGCGCTGCTTCAATTAGATTTGGTGTAACAACTGTAGCCATTGGCCATAATGTTGTTTTTAATTCATGGATAGCCTCTTGCTTTGTCAGCTCAGAGCCAGTAGTTGAGCCGAGAACTGGATCAATAACGAGATTGTTATATCCATAAGTAGAAAGCAACTCTGCAATGATCTGAATATGCTCGGCTGATACGAGCATCCCTGTTTTTACAGAATGTGCGCCAATATCACTCAAAACTGACTCTAATTGTGCTCGTAATGCTTCTAATTGTACGGGAAATACAGCTTGAACCCCTCTTGTATTCTGAGCAGTAATGGCGGTAATGACACTCATGCCATACGTATCAAGCTCTTGAAAAGTTTTTAAATCTGCCTGTATGCCAGCTCCTCCACCACTATCCGATCCTGCAATGGTCAATACTTTTGCGAGTGTCATATGCTCACCTCTTTTATGAAAAACGTTCTGGTTCAAAACGATCTAATGAAATGAAAGGCAGTTGACGTACAGCTAGATCTGCCACTGCTTTAGCAGTAGCTGCACTTAGCAGAATGCCATTGCGGTAGTGTCCAGGATAAAAGATAACTCGATTTGCTTGCTGTAGCCTACCAATTAACGGGTACCCATCTTGAGTAGCTGGACGCAAACCTGCCCATTGATGAAATGGTTTAAGTTCTTGTAGAAAAGGTAGCATATGATGATTCCAGTTTGTTAATCGATTAATGCCTTTTTCCGTTACTGTTGTTTCGAATCCAGCAATATCTTCAGAGGCACCATTCACAAGTGTTCCATCAGCTTTTGAGACAAGATAGCCTTGGCTCGAATAAAGAATATGCTTGATTCGTTCTGGCACAAGTTGATAGGCACAAATCTGTCCCCGAATTGGGTAAATTGGAAAGTTTAAAGAGAAGACATCTTCGTATTCTTTTGCCCATGCCCCAGAAGAGATAACGAGTTGATCTGCTTCAAATTCTTGTCCACTTTTAGATGTTAAGCGAATACCTGATTCCCATTCTTCAAGCTTAATATGCTCTAAATGATCGTAAAGTTCCACGCCAGATCTTTCGCATGCTTTTTCTAGCGCTTTTACATAATCCGGTGCATAGACATGACTTTCTTCTGGATAGTGAATCGCACCAATCACTTCACCAGATAACTCAGGTTCAAGTTTTTGGGTAGCTGATTGATTTAGTATAGTAGCTTCTACACCAAATTCCTTTTGCCATCCTTGACGAGAGGATAAGGATAAAAGGTCAGCCTCATGGTACACACAATGAAGACTTCCTGATTCGGTATACTCAAATTCAAGACCTGAAGCTTTTTTTACATCAGCCTGCCACTTAGGAAATAGCCGCAAACTTGATAAACAAAGGCGAAAGAAATCATCCGGGTCCTCTCCGATTTCGGAATAAGGTGCGAGCATCCCCGCAGCTGCCCCAGAAGCCTGCCCACCAAATGATTTAATTTCTAGAACAGCCACTTCTAGTCCACGTTGACGTAATTCAAAAGCAGTGGCGAGTCCAATTACCCCGCCTCCAAGAACGATCATACGATCTGCCATATAACTCACACACTCTCTATTTAACGATAAATGATTCTAGTTGACTGCTTGCTGTTGCGTACGGTTTTTTAGGAATTCGTCCAGCCTTATAAGCCAGGCGTCCAGCTTCTATTGCCAGCTTCATTGCTTGTGCCATTCTTACAGGATCCTTTGCTTTTGCTACTGGTGTATTCATCAGAACACCGTCCACACCAAGCTCCATCGCCTGTGTCACATCACTTGCTGCACCTAGGCCAGCATCTACAATAATTGGTACATTTGCTTCCTCGACAATTAAACCAATATTATATGGATTCAAAATACCAAGACCTGTACCTATTGGCGATCCACCTGGCATCACCGCAGCTGCCCCTGCCTCTTCAAGTCGTTTTGCCAAAACAGGATCATCTGATGTGTACGGTAACACCGTGAACCCTTCTTTTACAAGAATCTCTGTAGCTTTTAGTGTTTCAATTGGATCTGGCAGTAATGTTTTTTCGTTTGCACTAATCTCTACTTTTATCCAATCACTAATTCCAGAGGCTTTGGCGAGTCTTGCAATTCTTACAGCCTCTTCTGCATTACTTGCTCCAGACGTATTCGGCAGATACGTAAAAGCCGTAGAATCCAAATGCTGCAGAATCGCATCCTCACCTGGACTCTCCAGATTCACTCGACGAATGGCAAACGTTAAAATCTCAGCTCCCGCCGCTTTAATCGCCTCGTTTTGTACAAAAGGGTTCGGATATCTACCTGTTCCTAAAAAAAACCTCGACGAAAACTCTCTGCCTGCAATAACTAACGAATCATGCTTCACATTAACCGCCTCCTACAAAATGAACCAATTCAATCTTCATACCATCAGCAATCTTTGTAGATGATCGTTCCTCTTTAGCAATAATCGCACCATCTACTTCTGTAACAACAAGCTCGTGATCTAATTGATAATGATCAACTAGCTCTTCAAGAGTCTGAACCTCAAGTGAGACCTGTTGTCCATTAACTTGAACGGTCATGTCGTCGCCTCCTCCATCAGGTTAATAATCTCTTCACAGCGTGCCTTTACGTCATCAGCTTCTACAATCTCCGTGATCATACAAACTCGTTTAGCACCGGCGTCCATCACTTGTTTAAGATTATGTCGTTTGATCCCACCAATTGCTACATATGGAATGCTAATTTCCGCTTCAATTTGTTGAATATACGAGGTTGTAACTGGATCAACTACGTCTTCCTTGCTATTTGTCGGGAATATTGGACCGACACCGATATAATCGGCTCCTCCCTTTTCAGCTTGTATAGCCTCATCTATTTGATGAGTTGAGATTCCAATGACCATATCTGGACCAACAATTCTTCTTACTTCATCCAGAGGAAGATCGTCTTGTCCAACATGAATTCCATCAGCACCTACGGCAAGAGCCACGTCAATATGATCATTTACGATAAACGTAACACCATGTTTTTTGGTCACTTCACGAAGCTTCCTAGCTTTTTTAAGAACGTCTATTTTGCTGCTTTTTTTATCTCTAAGCTGAACGATGTCAACTCCTCCAAGAATTGCTTGTTCCATCACATTCACTAACTCTTTTCCGGGGTGAAATTCTTCCCCTGTTATTGCATATAACCGAAATTCCTTCATGTATAATCCTCCTAATATCGTCAAAAAGCCGTACTCCTGCGTTAGGAGTACGGCTACAAAGTTAATAAGCTTAGTTAGTCGACTTTCCTACGCTGGATAATCCAGATCAGGTACGAGGGTAAAAGGAAGATCTCCTGATTCTCAGCCACAAAATGGCACCCCTAGTCTATATATAATTCTACTTTCAGTATGACAGAAAACCGTTCTCTTGCAAAGTCATATGCTAGTATAGCTTGAAAACGGAGCCATCATTGGTATTCATGAGCTTTTGTTTATTAGAGCCAGTTAAGATCCATTTACCATCATCAGATAAAACAAGCGGCTCTTGATGATCCACATGCCCTAAATTTGTATATGAATCGTCATTTAGGTCATAGGCAAGCAGTTCAAACCCATCCTTATAGGATACATAATCAGCTGAATATTGAGGTCGTAAATAATAGAAAATGTCATGTAATCCATCAAAGGCATATGATGTAATCCACCATTGTTCCGAAAATGTATTTAAAGCTTGGAATGGTTAATGAACCTAGCTTTTTCATTCCATCCGTGAATTCGTAGAGAATTTCATTTGCATGAATTTCCTTGTATTTCACTAAAACAGACCGATCTTGATACAAATTCGCATGGTTAGAAAAGTCCCGAACCATAACCATCAGTAATTTTGGATGAACTTAGTTCATATTGTTTTAATGGGGCTTCAATAGACGGAATCATACTCCAGTTTAAATAAGATACAGAATCCGGAGAAGACCATTGCAAATAGCTACTCTGAATGCCTGTTTTATCAATCGATAACGGATCCAACTGAATATGATATACCTCTTGTTTCCAATCAGGTAAAAAAGCGACAGCCATAAATTCAGCTTCATCATACGGACTCCAATAAATCGAGTAATCATCTGCTTCAAGTGTTGGTGTGCTACTCACCTCACCATTTGCATTTAGAATAATTAGTTCGGCTTGATCTTGATCGTTTAACGTTTGTAGCGCAAATCGTGTATGATTGTAATTTGCATCTAAACGATGAAAGCTTTGGTCATCAGAATATAAAAGCTCATCATCCCCTGTAAAAATGTCGTGCCTATACATCTCAAACGAGTCTTCTCCTGAAAGAAGATACAGTATGGTTTGATTATCAAACCATCCTATCACTTCTAAATCCCCTTGTTCTTTAGGCTCAATTGGATGAAACTTTTCCCCTTTTACCGAGCTATTTGCCAAATCAGTAGAATCAGCATCCCCTTGACAGCCAGTTACCAAAACGAACAACACTAAACCGGCACATACCTTTTTCATGAATTGGCCACCTTTTATCTATCTCTATGCTTATTATGACATGTCAGCTTTCTTTCCCTCAACTGATTTTTCGGCACAAATGAAAAAAAGCTGAAGGTGACATGTAATGTCCCTTCAGCTTGCGCAAAACTACATGGAGATAAACCTAGACCCAGCAATACCTGGATTAGTCATTTCTTTTGGATTCAGAATTTCATTCAGTTCTTCTTCTGAGAGAATTCCTCTTTCAAAACAAATTTCTCTTACCGGTCGACCCGTTTGAATGGCTTCTTTTGCAATTCGAGTCGCAACCTCATAGCCAACATGAGGATTAATAGCTGTTACGATTCCAACACTACCCTCAACTAAACCTAAGCATCTTTCCACATTTGCTGTAATGCCCTCGACTGCAAATTCTCTAAATACTCGCATTCCATTATTCAAGACGGATAGAGATTGCAGTAGATTAAAGACTAAAACAGGCTCCATTACATTTAATTCTAGCTGCCAAGCTTCCGATGCTAAACTAATCGTATGGTCATTTCCAATCACTTGAAAAGATAACTGGTTAATAACCTCACACATCACAGGATTCACTTTTCCAGGCATAATTGATGATCCTGGCTGTCTTGGTGGAAGATTAATTTCGTTGAAGCCAGTACGTGGTCCTGAGCTCATTAATCGAATATCGTTTGCCATTTTCGATAGGTTAATCGCAAGGATTTTAAGTGCACTTGAAACTTCTGTATAAGCATCTGTATTTTGAGTAGCATCCACTAAGTTCTCAGCCTGACTAAAAGGATGACCTGTAATTTCTGCAAGATATTTCGAGACTTTTTCAATATACTCTGGAAGTGCATTTAATCCAGTACCAACAGCTGTTGCCCCCATGTTAACTTCATACAAGTGACCTACAGATCGTTTGATACGATCTAAGTCCCTCATCAGCACTCGTTTATATGCGCCAAATTCTTGTCCTAAACGAATCGGAACCGCATCCTGTAAATGAGTTCTTCCCATTTTCAACACCGAATCAAATTCTTTTTCCTTTGTTTCCATCGCTTGAATTAAACGGGATAGTGAGTCCTGTAATTGATGGGCAAGATGCAAACTAGCGATGTGTATAGCTGTTGGAAAGGCGTCATTGGTAGATTGAGCCATATTAACATGAGTATTTGGGCTCACTCTCAAGTATTCACCTTTCTCTCCTCCTAAGATTTCAATGGCCCGATTAGCAATGACTTCATTGGCATTCATGTTAAAAGAAGTACCCGCACCACCTTGAATGGAGTCTACAATAAATTGATCCACCCATTGTCCATCAATAATTTCATCAGATGCCTGGATAATGGCTTCTGCTATCTTAGGTTGAAGCACGCCTACATCTCGGTTCGCCATAGCTGCTGCTTTTTTTACATACCCAAACGCACGTATCAATTCTGGATGTGGCGGGTAACCCGTAATAGGAAAGTTCTCTTTTGCTCTCATAGATTGAATTCCATAATAAGCGGTTTTTGGAACTTCTTTCTCACCTAATAAATCTCGTTCAATGCGATACTCCATATTCGTACAGTTCTCCTTTATTTTGCGATAACCTTATCTTTTATATCTTATGTGTAATAAATGTCTATGCTTTCCGTTTAGCCTCTTTGGCAATCCATGCGGCACCAACAATACCCGCATCATTTCCTAGCTCGGCAATTTTAATATCGGCCGCTTCTTTTACTCGTTTTAAGACAAATTTAGAATATGTATCATTTAATGGATCAAGTAAGGTTTGCCCACCCTTAGATACACCCCCACCAATAACAATTCGACTTGGGTTTAAAGTATTTGCTAAATTGGCTAAAGCAAACCCTAGATAAAACATACTTTTCGCTACGACTGCTTTTGCACATGTATCGTCATCTTCTGCTGCAACGATCACATCACGAGCTGTAAGCTTTCCGTCATTGTGAAGAGGTAAAAGTGTACTATCTGGATATTCAGGTAATAAGTCACTAGCAAGTTGAACAATGCCTGTTGCTGAAGAAACCGTCTCTAAACAACCCGTCTTCCCACAATTACACTGCCTACCACCTTCAGGAACGGATGTAATATGACCGAGCTCTCCTGCCATGCCATTTGCTCCATGCAAAATTTGGCCATTGGCAATCACTCCACCACCTACACCTGTGCCAAGCGTAATAAATAGAACGTCCTGTGCACCATCACCTGCACCTAGCCACATCTCTCCAAGCGCAGCGATATTCGCATCATTATCAACCGAAACAGATACCCCTAGCTCGTGTTCTAATTCATCTTTTAAAGCAAAGTCTTTCCAAGCCTAAATTAATCGCTTCATAAACAAAACCCGTCTCAATCTCTAAGAAGCCAGGTGCTCCAACTCCAGCAGCAATCACAGTATCTGATTCTTGTCCAAGCTCAGATAACTTTTCATGGATTGTCTGACCGATATCTTTCACTACCTTTGTACCACCCTCGTTAATAGCAGTTGGAATTTCCCACTTCGTTTTCACTTCACCAGCCTCTGTTAAAAATGCAAGCTTAATGGTTGTTCCACCAATATCAATTCCCGCTAGCCACTTCTCTCTACTCACAGTCATCCCCCTAGTTTAATTGGTTTTTTTCTTTAAGAATAATGGCCATCGCTTGGCTATATTCTTTTGCAGAAAACAAGCCGTTTGATTTAAGCGACCTTACCTCCTCCATTAGCAAAGCAAGATCATATTCTCGATTTCCTGTATAAATAAACGTTCCATACTGTTTGATTTGCTGTAACAAATCATAATAAGTGTTCATAAGCCACCTCGACTCTATTATAACAGCTTAAAGAGGGTAACGAATAGTAGCCAAACTAACGGAATAAAAGAAATATATGCAAAGCGCCACAGCTTTTGACGAATCTGTATCTGAATAATAAGTCCACTAACCATGGCAACAAAAAATACAACCGTCATACACAGCGTAAAAAATGTCCTAAAGCCAATAATGCCCCACTGAAATCCAATTAAAAAAAACAAGGTACAAAATAAAAACACGATGACTTTCTCATGAGGTGGGAAAAAACCATAAATAGGATGAAACCGAGTGATGATTGATATGACAACTAATATACAACAAATAGCGAGAAAAAAATCAACGAATCCAAAACTTATAAATGGAGGGAACACAACTCCGATAAACATACCTGCATAGGAGAAAAATAAAAATAATCCCGTCAGAATGAGTAATTGCATAAAAGGAGGTAGAACTCTTGGACAAGCCAGTAAACTTCCAATAGCAAAACCAATAGAAAATACAAATAAAAAGATCGTTAAAAATATCAACATAACTATGTGTCTCCTTTCACAAAGTACAGATGTATATGGTATGTTTATGAAGACAACGATGAAAACAGGACAATCAATCTCAACGGAGGCGAAACAACATGAAAAAAGTTAATGACATTTTAGAAGAAGCAATCTACGGAAAGCCTGAAATTAGACCACAGGAACGTAAGCTATTCCTTTCCACAATATTAGAAAGAGTTTATGTAGCTTTAACCGTAAAACAAGTTGTATCTGGAAGTGTTTATGATCAAGTTTCAACCATTATCAACACAAAAAAAGACCTCCACCTTTATATAAATGGACATCTTTCTTATCAGTTCTATTCTCGTTATACAAAGCTTGCTACAAAAGCAAATGTACCCTTCACAATTGTGACACCAACGGAATCGATTCCAGTTGGCCTAGTGCTTGCGGATGCGCACCATGCTCTTTCTCCTGCAATCAACTCTGTTTTTGTTGAGGATACATTATATGAAAAAGACATGGCTGCATTTAACAAGGATTAACGATCAGGGTCTTTTGGATGTAAAACCGTTGGGCGTCTGTTTTTTAGTGGCATAGGTGCGCGTAATAAAACATCTCGCATCGCACGATAATCAAATGGTATAAGTGGCCATAAGTACGGAACGTTCATGACGGACATACTGCTCAAAAGCATCAACCACAACGTAATGCCTACTATGTAACCACCCGCTCCAAATAGAGCAGCTATCAGTAAAAACACAACACGTATGATCCGATTTGCCAGACTAAGCTCATAGCTTGGTGTCGCAAACGTTCCAATTGCCGCCATAGATAGATATAAGACAACTTCTGGCGAAAAAAGACCAACGTCGATTGCCACTTGTCCAATCAACAAAGCAGCAACTAAGCCAAGTGCTGTTGCAAGTGCTGTCGGCGTGTGTATAGATGCCATTCTTAGCATCTCGATACCCATCTCCGCTATTAGAAATTGAACAATTAAGGGTATTTGACCCGTTGTTTCTGCACCTACAAATGAAAGTGCAGCAGGAAGCATATCAGGATGAACAGCCAGAAGGTACCACAATGGCAATAGAAACAATGAAGCCCACACAGCAGCAAATCTTACAATACGCTGTACGGCACCAACAATTGGCTTTTGTCGGTACTCTTCAGCGTGTTGTAAGTGATGCCAAAAGGTAATCGGCGTAATCACTGCACTTGGTGAGCCGTCAACTAATACGAGCAGATGCCCTTCATATAAATGAGTTGCGCTCACATCTGGACGTTCCGTATACCTAACAAGGGGATATGGGTTATAGTGCTGCCCAAATACAAATTCCTCAATAGATTTGTCTGCCATGGGAAGCCCATCTGTTTTGATATTTTGTAGGGCGGTATGAATATGTTCGACGTACGATGAATCAGCAATATCTTCAATATAAATGATAGCAAGATCCGATTTTGAGCGACGACCGACCTTCACATATTTAACTCGTAAAGTCCGATCCCTTACTCGCCTCCTAATGAGGGCTGCATTCATAACAATGGTTTCAACAAATCCGTCTTTTGAACCTCTGATGACTTGTTCAGTATCCGGTTCTTCCGGTGAACGAACTGGATATTCACGAGTATCCATTATAATAACGTGACTCAGACCTTCAACAATCAATGCACACGGACCAAGCAAGCACTTCATCAATGACTTGATCTAGATCCGTAGCCTTTGAAAGCTCCACATAAGGAATAACCTGCTCACTTAAATACGCTTCAAATTCATGCTCCACGAGCTCATCTTTATCCAAATAACGAAGCTGCTTTTGAATCTCGGTAATCGCGGCATCTTTGCCAAATCCATCTACAAGAAACAGAGCCATCTTTCGTCCACCATGCTTTAGCTCAAGACAAATCAAGTCAAAGCTTTCATCTACAGCAAGTTCTTTTTTTAGATAAGCTAGGTTCTCTTGGAAATCAGTTGAAACTTTTGTGCCTGTCCGTTCCATCCCATCACCCCTATCCTTACACATTATTTGCAGATTCAGCTGCAAACATGTATAAGGTGGAGTGAAAACTATTGATTCCCGTCGAGCTGATCTTTTAAATCAAGATATAACTGTTCATCTGGCTGCAATTCAATTGCTCGATCGACATATGTTCGGGCTCTATCTTCCTCACCCTCCATAGCATATGCAAGAGCAAGATTGTAAAGTGCCTCATGAAATTCTGGCCGAATGTCAATTGCCTCTTCAAGTAGAGGAATCGCTTCTGCATTTCGTTCTTCATTTAAATAAATATAAGCCAAGTAAAACGGCACTTCAGGAAGTTCCGTGTCATTTTCCATAGCGCGTTCAAGATATGGAATAGCCTCTTGCAGCTGGCCTTGTTCAATTCGTTCTGCAGCAATCTGTAGATCTGTTTCTGCTTGATAAGAATCCTGGTTCATGCCAACCTGCCACAAAATACTCGCACCAATTACAACTGCAAAAAGTGCAGCATATCGCTTCCAGTACCCTTTTTGTTCAGGAAGCCCAACGACTGCAGCCGCTAAGAAACCACCTGCTAATCCACCAAGATGTGCCCCCATATCAATTCCTTGAACCATAAAACCAAATACCAGATTAATGACAAGGATTAGGATGACATTTGAACCCATCGTACGAAAAAAGAGTTCACGATGAATTACTCCAAAATAGAGTAATGCCCCAAAACAACCAAAAATGGCTCCCGAAGCACCCGCAGAAACAGCATCCATAAACGCAAAACTAGCGAGTGAACCCGTTAGTCCAGCCACAATATATACTACAATAAAACGAACTGAACCATAAATTCGTTCGACCAACGTCCCTAAAAAATAGAGAGCTAGTGAATTCATAAACAAATGTAAGAAGCCAACATGCAAAAACATTGACGTAAATAGACGCCACCACTCGCCATCAACAATGAGTGGATTATATTTTGCCCCCCATTCAATCAAATGAATGGTTGAGGTACTTCCACCTACTACATACTCCATCCAGATATACATCAAAATAATCGCTGTAAGCATCACATACGATACAATTGGTTTGCCTCGAGTAAATGTTTTGTGCTCTTCCTTTTGCTTGTCTTGCAATGTCTGTCTAACTGCTTGTTTGTAACCGGATATTTGTTCTTCATATTCTTCATCGGATAGCGTTTCTAAATCCTCAGGTAATTGATAACCCGCTAACTCACCTTGCAATAGCTCGGCTTGCTTTAGTTGATTTTCTTCTAACAAAAATGTACGCATCTGTATCTTGCCATTTGTATGTTGAACCGGCTTGTTCAGTACATATTGCCAATCATCAACCGGAGGAAGCACAGCTACGTAAACATTATCAACATCCATACTTCTCCACTTTAATTGCGCTCTAAGTGGATCAAGTTTACGAAAGGTCAAATCTATATTTTGTTTTAACTGGTTAGCCCAATCAAGATCTGTTCGGACCAAGCCTTATTATTTTTTTGGACTTCCCATCTGTTAGCCACACTTCATCCGTTTGCAAAGACAATACCCGATATTGCCGTTTTATGACTAATGTATAGACGAGTCTCCAAAAATAAGCATCATGTTTTCTCACGTTCATAACCGCACTCCCCAGTCAGAATCCTAACCCTTTATGTACTAAAGTATAACAAGATTCTAACTTTACTTAATAGCAATAACACCTGTTCAAAAAAAGAAGTCCGGTATCTACGAGCTTTATTAACTCATAACCGGACTACACGTCTTATTCCATTGAAGGTACTTGTTCTTTTTGAAATACCACTCCAGATAACTTATCACGGATAAAAGGAATTTTAAGCGCAAGATGAACAGCCACTCTACGAAGAAGCTGATACTTAAAAATACTGTTAACCATCCGGTATCTGTACTTGATCATGACATAAATGCCCACAACTAATGCAACGGCTGTTAGAAGATTACGGATAGAAATCCCCTCCTTTTCCGTTACGTTGTGAAAAAAGCCTAGTTTTTATCCATTTAATTTGAATGTATTAGTTACCAATGTATCGACTAAATAGACTTTTCGCTCTGCTAATTTCCTCTGTTCCTTGAACAAGAACACGGCCATCAGGAAATAGGACTAATCTTTCACCCTCATGCAGTTGCACTCGAATAAGAAACGGTGTTTTTTTCACTTCAGTGGCTAAAGGTGTTAAACGTTCACTCCATTCATCAAGTTCAAATGGCATACCTCGATTAATCTGAACGGTTTCTCTTCCACACATCATTGTGGCCTCGTCCGTTGATTTGTTTAAATGGTTAAACTCACCCTTCTGACACGTTGGACAAGTTGCTTTCGGTTTTGTAATGGAAACTTGGTGCTGCCTATTATGCCAGACATCAATTGATAATAAAGCATGGCGGAGCGAACCATGATTTCCTGTTAAGTACTTTAAGACCTCTACACATTGCATAGAGGCAACAATATCTACAACAGGACTAATAACTCCAACCGTATCACAAGTAGCTCCTGACGAGGCATTAGAGCCTATTAAACATGATAAGCAAGCCGTCTCTCCAGGAATAAACAAACTCGTTAATCCAGTTGCTCCAACTACACCACCGTATGCAAAAGGAATGCCCAGTTTAAAGCACGCGTCATTCATCAGAAAACGTGTTTGAAAATTGTCAGTGCCATCAAGAACAACATCTATGTCATCCAGTAATTCCATCACATTAGTTGGATTCACATCCGCTACAATCGACTCAATTTGGATAGTAGAATTTATTTTTTCGAGTTTATATTTTGCAGCCTCAGCCTTTGGAAGATGATCGCGGACATCCTCTTCATCATACAGCATCTGTCTTTGCAAGTTACTCATTTCCACATAATCTCGATCAACAATCCTGACGCGCCCTATACCAGCTCGAACAAGATGGTTTGCAATCGCTGTACCAAGTGCTCCCATTCCAACTATCAAAATAGAAGCTTCAGCTAACTTTAATTGACCTTCGTTCCCAATTCCTGAAAATAGCATTTGCCTTGAATACCGTTCATTGATATTATCCAATTGCCTCACTCCACCTTACAATATCATATAAGCAAACCCTGCACCCGTAATAGCTCCCATTATGGTACACAATGCGTTAACCGTATCATTGGTTACCCAAAGTAATCCATTTTTATGAATGGTTGGCTCTTGGCAATGCATATGTTGTTCGGTTGTTGCTCCACAATTAACACATGTAAATGTTACCTGTATCGTTGCTCCAAAAATGGTGTCTGCCATATTTCCTACAAATCCTGCCACTATAATCCCACAGATTAAAGGCAATTGCCAAACAAATGCCTGCCAGTCAAATAACAACGCACTAGCAGCAATGATAGTACTGCCTGCTAATGCTGCAAAAGTCCCTAAAAGAGTCACAGCACCAGAGGTTCCAGGCAAGACTCGTTTAAAGCTTAAAACATGAAAAGGTCTCGATTTGCTAAGCTTACCAATTTCAGATGCCCATGTATCGGAGTTTGCTGCTGCAAGACTTGCAATAAAAGCCGCTTGATAAATCGCGGATGGATGTACGGCATGTAATAAAGCAATAACAGCGGCTGCTCCACCATTCGCTAATACCTGCCATGCATCACGTTGACTACCCTTCACTTCAATCGACGTTTCCGCCTTTTTTCGGAAAATAGAGCTCAACGCAGAAGAACTTATAAAAAATACCGCTAAAACAACTAAACCACTAAGACCCATACCGAGTGTAATCGCAAAACCAACTCCAACAGCAGTCACAGCTCCTGATTTTGTAAGCTTCCTCAATCTGTAAGCAATGATGGCTAGAAAAATAACACCTATGTATAACAGGACATTCATTTAATCCTACCCCTTGAGATAGAAGGTAATCAATTATGTGATCATGCTCTTCTAGAGGTATAGTATCAACTAATTGAGCAGAAAAAAGCAGTGAGACGGTGATCCCTTTGAATTTTGGTAAATAACGGTCATAGTAACCTCCGCCAAGTCCAAGTCTATAACCTTGTTTGGTAAAAGCAACGCCAGGCACAATCATAAGATCAATATCATTAGCTGATTGCAGAGTCGATTGGCTAGGAATAGGTTCCTTTAATTTAAACACAGTTTCTTCTAACTGCTGATACGTTTCTATTATAAAAAATTCCATTTGTTTAGTCTGTGTATTTATCCGAGGAAGCGCAACTTTTTTTCCTTCTTCCCACGCTTTAGCAATCATTGGCTCAGTATCAACTTCAGGAAATCTCGAAACTGTTAACGCAACAGTTTTGGCTTTTTGCCAATAAGACTGCTGGTATAACTGTTCGGCGATACGTTCTGATTGAATTCGATAGGTAGTAGGTGTAAGTAAAGTAAGTTCATTTAAAACCGTTTCGCGGATCAGACGCTTTTCCATTTTCATTGATTACCATGCCCTCTTTCCTTCTAGAGTCCAAAAAAAAATAAGCGGCGAAAATCGCCTGCTTATTTTGTCTCGCGGTGAAGTGTGTGGCGCTTAAGGCGCGGGCTATACTTTTTAAGCTCAATACGTTCAGGGTTTGTTCGCTTGTTTTTAGAAGTGATGTACGTACGATCACCAGTTTCCGTGCAAGCAAGAGTAACTTGTACACGCATAAATTTATCCCTCCAAACATTCCTAACTTTCATACTTGATTATGATAGCAAATCACAGGGAACTAATCAAGTGTTTTTTCTTTACAGAACATGCTTTTTAATTGGTTAGCTCATTTTGGACTACATTATGGGCTTCTTCAAGCTCTGCAAGACTTTGATTATGGACTACCCACATTGTCCCCTTTAACTCCTGATTCGGCTTCAAGTTAAGGTCAATCACAATCATACTCTCTGCTGAACCCGCCGCTAATGGAGAGAATAATATCGTGCCCTGCAACTCATTCCAGTTTCGTTCAAATGAACCAGCTTCATAACGAATATGAATATCATCATCAAAGCGTGCCGCAACTAATGTACTTAAATGTTGTTGATGATGGATAAGTGCACGCTCTTCAGGCACATAAAAAGTCATGTGATCATCAGAATCTGGCATCAATGATTGCTGATGTAAAAGTAGTTTAAACGACAGACTAGATTCAGATTGATTCTTAATCGTTAATGTACGAATAAATCCATTGTTCAATCGGTTAGGTCGGTCAAATGCAGTAATCAACAAATGCATTTGACGATGATACGCATGACTAACAAGTAATGAATTTTTTTGATAATAGCCAGGGAACAAATCCCATTCACTTGCTGAGAACCAAGATGTTCCAAGCTCCGTCCAAATACCAAGTCTTGTTTTTGGAGCTGTGAGATCTTCCTTATGAGTAAGCATTGTCTGTCGATTTGAACCAATTTTCAGTTGTCTATCAATGCTAAAAGTTGAACGTACCGTTTGTTTGGAAAATGGAATTCGCGATAAAAGTCTTTTTTCTTCTGTCCACAAAAAATGCTCCGATCGAATAGGGTTCATGATGTATCTCTCCTTTTTTTCTCAATTTAATTTATAGAAACGGTTCGTTCTTTTATCATTCGATTCATTTGTTCGATTGTGAGTTGCGCTGTTTTCTCCAAGCTGTATGTTTCAAAAACGTGGGTAGCTGCCTCCTGACCAAGCTTTTTCACTTCATCCGAATTGTCTACTAGTCGCTCTAGTTGCGTTGCCAAGTCACGAGCATCTCCAGGTTCTACAAGTAAGCCTGTTTGATTATGTGTGACTAATTCCACTAAGCCTCCTACCTTTGAAGCAATCACTGCTTTTGCTGAACTCATCGCTTCTAATGCAGCTAAACCAAATGGTTCATAGAGGCTTGGTATAACCACGATATCCGCTTTTTCTAATTGCCTCAGACATTCTTCTGGTTCCAAAAAGCCAACAAATGAAACTCTGTTTGAAACATCTAACTCTTTTGCCATTCGTTCGAGACTCTCTTTATAAGGCCCTTCTCCCGCAATGGTCACGTGTACGCTTTTGTTGCGGTCTTTTAATAGATGGAGAGCTTGCAGCAAAATTTGAAAACCTTTTTCAGGAACTAATCGACCAAAACAATAAATCGAGTTTATTTGTGTTTGGCTTAATGAGTCACTATTGGTACTTTGGGAAACTCTTGAAGCATTCGGAATAATCGAAATTTTGTTTTTAGACATGCGATAATCATGAGTTAACTCTCTTTTCATCGACTGACTACAAACAATAATTTGTTTCGCTTCATGCATTAATCGTTCTTCTTTTAAACGAATCATCTCTTGCCTGCTGTTTAGACTTCCATTTATCCGCCCACTCTCAGTTGCATGAATCGTTGCAAGTAGAGGCAGTTGAAGCTTTTGCTTTAAACCAATCGCAGCTACACTGACTAACCAATCGTGTGCGTGAATAAGGTCTATCTTTTGTGTTTTTGCTAATTCTTCCCCTGCTTTAACCATCGCAAAATTCAAACCGCCAATCCAATCGTTAAAACTAGCTGCATGAGGATTAAGGCCCTGAACCCGATGAACATGAACCCCATTCTCTTCTTGATGAGATGGAAGGCCATCGACATAACTTGTTAAGACATGGACTTCATACGATTTTTTGGCTAACTCATGAGCTAAATGGGATACATGAATAGAAAGCCCGCAGCAATGACAGGGGGGTATTCCCAACTCAACATTAGAATCACAGGATGATGCTCTTGCTGTCTCACAGGTAAAGTGTTGTTAGGATCGTTTGACTTTATAAATGCCTCCCCTTTTAAATCCATTAAAAAAGGGTAGAATTGTTCCATTTTATTAAGCTCGGTCGGGGTTAATGTTCCTGCTATAAAATCGGTTAGTAACTGATCAAATCGTTGCTCATGTTCGCGCAAACGCGAGACAGCATACTGAGAGGTTGTATCTCCGTCGATAATAAATGCCCAATCACTACTCGTAGCTAACATCCAATCACGCATGAGTTGGATTAAAACCCGCTTCTCAAAATCAGTAGCATCATCTTTATAACGAGAAGACAGTGTACGTAAGGTATCTTCCATTCTCTGAAAGACCGGGTAAACCCAAGAATTCCGTTCATTTAACCAGACACTGCCATATCCTTCTCTGCCCCATGTTGTAAAGGATACGGAAACAGATTCTAGATCCAATTGATGATTCTCTAAGAATGACTCTGGTGTAATGCAAAGTACATTGTTAGTTGAATCATTAAGTACGTACTCAAGCCATTTAGGTCCTTCAAACCACCAATGACCAAATAATTCAGCATCAAAAGGAGTCATCATTAGATAAGGTGGAAAACACTGTTCACCAAATTGCTCGATTTGCTCCTTAATTGCCTGGATAAAATGTCTGGCGTGTTCTTGTGCCCGTTGGTCTGCTACTTGCGGATGATAAAGTTCCTTATTTTCGACGGCTCCGGTTATTCGATTAAACTTGAGCCCGCTGTCAATTCGGATCTCCTCTGGATGCATATGAGGTTTTATGTATGACCAATCTCGATCATAGGCGATATCTCGATAAAACTCTCTGTACCACTCATCACCAGGGTAGCCGTCCGTTGAACTCCATACTTGTGCAGATAAAGATGTATTTCTCGGGAAGAGTGCCACACCATGCTTACTGTATACAGGGGCTCCACTACCCTTCTGCGGAATAGGGTCCGCTGTTAAGATCGCATGCTCATCAACAAAGGTATATCGAATACCTTCTTCAGCCAGTACCTTGTCCACCGTTTCATTAAATGCACACTCTGGAACCCAAAACCCACGAGGACGAAATTGAAAGTGTTTTTCAAAACACTTAATACCTTCTTGGATTTGAAGTCGTACTCCCTCTTCTGTTAAGAGATATGGAAGAAACGTATGTGTTGCAGATGAGGTGATACATGTAATTAACTCTCGACTATTTAAATCTCGAAATGCCTCAAGTAGATTACCTCGCCATTTTTTTAAGAACTCCCTGATGAAATTATATCTATTTTTATAGAACGTCAGGATATGATCTGGAACTTCATGTTGTTTTTGAAATCGCATCTCTTTTTTTAATAGTCGTTCTACATTTTTTAAGTAGTGAGAATATCGTTTTTTTAATAGTGGATCTGCAAGCATTTCCATTAATGGAGGTGAGAGAGAAATGGTAATGGCTTGAGATACATTTGCACGGTCAATGGCATCAATGAGTGGAATATACGATTCCGTCATTGCTTCAAACAGCCAGTTTTGCTCTAGCCGATGATCTTCTTCATGTCGTACATATGGCAAATGGGCATGAAGAACAAGCGAATAATATCCTTGCTTCATCTCAACTCTCCTTTTCTGATTTAATCATACATGGTGTATGCACTAAACTGTTTATGCCAATGTTCAGAAACCTTTTCTATTTCCTTCCATTCTAATGCTTGATTATGTTCATTTTTGGTGTCCAATGAAACTGGTGTAATAATTGAATTTGTACGAAACAGCGGCAGAAACTGATCATCAACCAACCCAACCCCATACTCAGCGATATAAGAGCGATTTGATTCTAATTGATGAAAATGCCAATTGTCCGTCATTTCCGGAATCTCCACTTCAAGAAACTTGTGTGAATAACCACTAGTAAAAATAAGGTCTGTGACATCATGAAGTCTAATTTTTTTAATTAGTTGGCGCCACGACGTTCCAAAATGCAAAGCAACCATATCTCTTGTTTCTTTTTGAATTATCCAATTCATAGTAAGGCTAGATGGACCTTGAACAAGCAAAAAAGCTTGATCGATGGCTACCCACTTTTTTAGCGGTGTCCATTTAGAAACTCGTTTTGTTTCAAGAGTTTTTTTGAACAAGAACGGTCTGCCGAGTGGATGAGTCCTTGATACGGTATTAAGAGTGAAAGCAAAAGTACGCTTTAGTTGACCTGACAACCTACTCATCCCCTTCCTTTATTTAATAAATATCGATCGTTTTGGTGGTTATTAAATCATATCGCTTGCG
This sequence comes from Alkalicoccobacillus plakortidis, assembly GCF_023703085.1. Lineage (NCBI taxonomy): Bacteria > Bacillati > Bacillota > Bacilli > Caryophanales > Bacillaceae > Shouchella > Shouchella oshimensis. The sequence goes on from NZ_JAMQJY010000006.1 coordinate 68,384, forward strand.
CTCGTTCGGAACAAGAAGGGTAAATTGTCTTAATTTGTCTTAAGGCGACTAAGCCATATAGGTTCTATGAAAAAAATCATTTTAGAGTTTTCAAAAGGCGTATTAAGGCATCGATATGTGACATTTCAACTAAATATCACTCTTTTCCTTAAAAAAATCGTTGATTCGATCGAAATGTCTCGAAAACACATGTATAATAAAAACGATTCAATTAATGTAAGGAGGCGTTACGATGATGATGGAATGGACACTAGCAATCCTACTTGGAGTAGCTGTGTTGCTTATACTACTATCCTTCTTTCGTAAAGAAAGAAATTCTAAGTATGAACAGCAGATTGAAAACATGTCGATCTCATTTATGCAGGAGATCTATCAGTTAAAGAAACAGATACGGACATTAGAATTAGATGCTGAAATTGTTGCACAGCATACACCGCTTGCCACTCGCTCAGAAACTCAGATTCAAATTATGAGAGATGTTCTTGATTTGCATAAGAGAGGGTATGCAACAGATGGAATTGCTGCAGAAACGGGTTTAAATTCAATGGAAGTTGATCAAGTACTTGCCCCGTTCTTAGATCGCCCTGAAGAAGGGAAGAAGGTGTATACACATGGCTAATTCTCTGAGAAGTTTTTCAGTTGGATTAATCGTGGCGTCTGTTGCGTGTGGCGTTGTCTACTACACGAGCAGCAATGATCAACTAACAGATCAGGCGGAGGCCGAAGCACCTTTGACGGACGATGAGATGATCTTGCAGCTTGAGGATAACGGATATCTAGTGCGCAATTCCGAAGAGTGGGAAGCCGAGGTTAATACGGTTATCGACACAACTCGTCAAGAGGTCGAAGCTGAATTTGCTGAAGTAGAGGAAGAAGAAGCAACAGAAGATGAACCAGAAGAAGAAGAGAATGAGGAAGAGCAGGAAGAACAAGAAGCAGAAAATGAAAGTGAAGAAGTGTTCTTATTAATCATTCGTAATGGCATGACTAGCTTTGATGTAGCTGACGAACTGATTCGCGGTAACATTATTGATAATAAGCGAGAATTTGTCGTTCAAGCTGAGCAACAGAACCTTGCGGGATTTTTAAAGCCTGGCGCTTACGAAATTACAAGTGGCATGACGACGGCAGACATCTTTGCTTTAATTACATAATTAGTGCCTTTACCTTATAATTCGTCAAATACTTATAAAATCCTTTTATAATTTTAAAAAAACCAGCGGGAATTTTTTCCACTGGTTTTTTCTGGGTTAGACCACGCCTATTACTATGGCGATTAAGAGTAAGACGATACTGAAAGCCCACATCCATAAAAACGAATAACGAATATGTTTGCCCATCTCTGCGCCAGCAAGTCCAATTCCAAGCCATAATGCAGGAGAGAAAGGGCTCACGAACGTCCCAATAACATTCCCAATTAACATTGCGTAAGACGCTGATGCTGTAGAAATGCCAAATTGCGATGTAATACCATCCACTATCGGAAGAAGCGCAAAATAATAAGCATCTGTACTTGTTAATAAGTCGAGTGGTACACCTAATAACCCAATGATAATGTGCAAATACGGTACAACCATTCCGGGCAATATATCAACTAATGATAAAGCAATGGCTTCTAACATCCCAGTCTCTCTTATGACTCCTAAGAAGACACCGGCTGCTAGAATAACTGATGCCATTGAAAGTGCACTTGGCGCATGTACTTTAATACGCTCCATCTGAGTATTTACATTTGGATAGTTCACAATCAAAGCTACACTTAAAGCAATCATAAAAATAAGACCAGGATCCCACGTTGCTTCTAGTAACGCAGCTACAGTTAATAGCATAATCACAAGGTTGACAATCATTAATTTTGGTCGAAGTAAACTCTTTTCTTCTTCACTCGCGGTTGCAGCCTGTTCTTGCATAGCTAAACTTCCAGAATAATGTTGATCAGATTCTTTTATTTCTCCATTTGCAAACTTACGAGCAATTCGACGTTTTTCTCTAATTCCAAGGAAGAAGGCTAAAATAATCACCATCACTAACCCAATGATTTGAATTGGGATCAATGGACGCCAAACATCCGCAGGACTTTCACCTAATATGGATGCAACACGACCAGTTGGACCGGCCCAAGGAACCATATTCATAACAGATGCACTAGTAGCCACAATCAAAAGCAATAAGTAACGACTCATGTGCAGCTGCTTATAAAGCGGCAGAAGTGCCGGAATTGTAAAAAGGAACGTCGTTGCACCAGCTCCATCTAAATGCGCTATGGCACCAACGACCGCTGTACAGGTTGCAACGGTTACGACATTACCTTTGGAAACTTTAATCAAGCCAGAAATTAAAGGATTAAATAACCCCGTATCTTGCATGATCCCAAAAAAGAGAATCGCAAAAATAAACATAATAACAACATTCATTACTGTACCGATACCTGATTCAAAAAAAGTGGCAATCTCCGTTGGACCAAAACCAGCAGCAAATGCACCTAGCACCGGAATCAAAACCATACCTACAACCGGACTGATTTTCCCCCACATCAAAAGACCAACAATTGTAATAATAATAAGAAGTCCAATAACTGTTAACATCTCAAAATCCCCCTGCTCTACTCAATCTAACACTAACTGGAAGCGCTTTAATTAATCTTTTTATCACTGTAACCGATTTCATAATTACATTACAATTTACGCCGATAAAAACCATAAAAATAATAAACGTTAGGAAAAAATAGTAAGAAACAAAAAAAAGCAGACGGGATGTCTGCTTCTTTCATAAGATTCGCTTCATCTAACTATTCAACTTCTGGATCTGTATCTACATCTTCAAGGACTGTTTCTACATCTTCAGGTCCTTCGCGATTTTCATCAATATCGATGTAAGCATTCAGCATTTTTGAACCGATTTGTTGTGCTACGTTAGGTTTATATGTCTTTGAAATACCTGGTACCACAACCGTAAATGCAACCTGTGGGTTGTCTGCAGGCATGTAGCCTACAAGAGTTTGGTTATTCCCGTCATTTGTTGAATAAATACTTACCTGTGCTGTTCCAGTTTTTGCAGCCATGTCAGGGAATTGCTCATTAAAGTTTACTTTCTCAACTCCATCGCTTCCTTTTCTCATTCTAGCTGCTGTACCTCTCTCACCATAAACCACACGTCTTAAACCATTTTTAACCAGTTGAATATCTTCCTTGCTCATATCAACTTGATTTAACACCTCAGGAGTTATCTGTGTAACTATACTGCCTTCCTCGCCATTTGTTGAAGGCTCACGAATTTCTGAAACTAGATGTGGTCGCATGCGCGCACCGTCATTAGCAATGGTTGATATATATTGAACCATTTGAAGCGGTGTATACGTGTCATATTGCCCAATAAACAAATCCAGTAAATTACCAGGGTCACCATTTTTCCCTTCATATCCAGTAGCAACACTTGGCAGGTCAATTCCTGGGCTAGCTCCCAAGCCAAATTGACCAAAATAGTAACGAGCTTCGTCATATGCATTATTCAAATCTGTTAAATTACTAAACGATTTTTTAGGTGCATACTCATAATTTGCCATTCTCATTGCAATATAAAACATATAAACGTTTGATGAACGTTCAAGTGCCGATAAATAGGTTACTGGTCCCATTCCAGGACCCACCGAACTCTTTTCGATTCCTCCTGGTAATTCCAAACGTTTATCTTGAATAACCGTGTTTGGTGACATCACTCCGGTGTGAAATCCAGTGAGTACAGATGCTGCTTTTACTGATGAACCCATTTCAAATTGATTATTCAGAACGCCAGTATCATTCACTTTAACTGCGTCAGGTCTTGCTGGATCATCATTGTAACCCGCCATAGAAATAATCTCTCCAGTTTGCGGATTCATCATTATGGCGTAGGCTTCCCTATTCTTTAAATAAGCTCCAAAACTAGATTTAACTGCTGTTTCAAGTGTTTCTTCTAACTTCTGCTGCATTTCCATATCAATCGTTAATACGAGGTCATTCCCGCGGCTACCAAGTTTTTCATCGACTGTGTTTTCAGTCACTGAACCACTTCTCGTTGTACTACGATTGATTTCTGCTTTTTGCCCACGTAGGAGGTCTTCATACTGTGCTTCTAGGTAACTATTCCCGACTAAATCAGAGCGATCGTAGCCCTTTGCTAAATAAGCGTCAATTTTCTCAGCTTGAATGGTACTTGTGTTTCCTAGGATACTACGGAACGTGTCACCATACGTATAGCTGCGGCGCGAATCACGTAAAATATCGACACCAGGCATCTTATCTAGATGTTCAGACACTTTATGAGCTTCATTTTCAGTCACAGCACGTTTGATACGTTGTGGCGATCCGGCATACCCTCGAATCATTTCTCGATAAATTGCGATTACTTTTAAGTCGTCTTCATTGTAATTAATTTGCTCGTCTCCGATTTGATCAATAATGGTTTGGTATTGTTCTGCACCACTCATGTCTGAAGTATCAATACCATCAAGGAGCTTTTGTCGATCTTCTTCCGGAGTTGTTTCATACCAATAATCTTTTTTATCACGTTCCGTCACTTTCTCTGTTTCTACATCAATCATTGTGACTAGTTCATTGGCAATACGCAGCATTTCTTTTGTTTTATCCGTAGACGATTGTTCACTTGGATTCGTATATGTTATTGAAAGCTCCATCTCGTTATCAACAACGGTATGGCCATATTTATCGTACATAACGCCACGTGGTGCATCAATTCGTGCAGTTTGATTGGCAGTCTGAGTTAATTCTTTTTCATATTCTTCACCTTGAACAATTTGCACAACACCTAGACGCAGGATTAAGGCTGAAAATAAAAGAAAAACAATTAAAAATAAAACATTTAAACGAACCGGTACGTGCTTACGTTTTTTGTTCTTTTTCCCCATTTATTTCTCTCCTTTATTTGTAACGTTCTATATGTATATACACACCAATAGACACCTCACGAAGGGTGTCTGCATTCACTTCTTTGTCACATTCATTTTTGAAAAATCAATTCCCCGCATATGCCGTTACTCCCATCGTTCAAGAACCTACTTTCGCAGGTGGGTGCCCGCAGAGCTTTTTTCAGTGTCCACATATAGTGGCATACTGTCCAAAGATCGATTTGAGGCTCCCTTTTCTTGATTAAGGTTCAAAACAAAAATGAAGCTCACGGACATGGCAGGTGAATAGATAAATTATAGCATAATTAACCTTACTATAAAAGAGTGATGTACTCTTTTATGCGTTTGATCCTCCCGTTCCCCCTTCTTCCTCGGTTTGTGCGGTTAAACCATTTTCAGAAGCAGCTGAACGAACATCAAAGTGTATGGGTCGGACAAACCAGTAGATACAAGTGTGCCCTGCTCCAAGAACTAATAGAAGTACAGGAATAGACGTTGCCTCTGGAAAGAAATGAATGGCAGCAATAAAAGCAAGAACCGATACAATCCGACCACTGTTTAAATACAGCTCACGAACAACCATGTACTCAACACGCATTTCTCCTGCGTTCCAAGCCTTACCAATTACATCATACGTTAATGAAATATATGGAACTAACAACATTGGATAAGCAATGGAAATCAAAATGCCATAAAGGATTAGCTTTGGAAACGTAAGATTAAATATGATCAGGAATATCGCTCCATACAAAATTAATCCCCCAAGTAAAATTGCTTTTTTCCGTAGCTTTGTTTTGATCAACCTACCAAGCTGCATAATAAACAATCAATTGCGTTGCTGAAGTCACCAAACCATACGTTCCAAGCGCTAACTCACTATTTGTGACCGTATACACCCAAACAACAATCACAAATACAAATGTACCTTCGCGTAGCCCTTGAAAAAAATGAGCATACAAAATTCGACTCCAAGCTCGGTTTACCTTTTTTTCTTTTAGAATACGTTTAACTAAAAATCGACCTTTTGCATGTCGTTTTTTTAATGTCATACTTAAAAACACAGCCACAATAAAAATAAGTAATGAGGCAGTAAAAATTACTGTGTAGCCCGTTGATTTTTCCATTACAGTGATAATAACCCCCGCTGCAAGCGGTCCGATCATCCCTGCAAACGATGTTAACAATCCAAGAAACCCGTTAAAAAAATCTCGTGTATCAGGTTCAGTTACCTCAAACGTTAATACATTAAAGGCCAGCCAATAACACCCCAAACCTAGCCCAACTAGTGCACCCAATATCAGGATGGCAGCAATGGACCCACCACCGATAAACAGGACAGAGAAATAAAATAAGGAAAGAATGGCTACGCCAATACGCAGCACATACACACGATCAATTTTTTTTGAAAGCCTTCCTGCGAGTAAAAAAGCTATTGGCTGACAAATGACAGCAGCTAAATTATACAAAGCCAAATTGAGAAATTCACCTGACTGCTTCCATAAGTAGACATTCACAAACGTGTTAGACAGAGCTATGCTAAGTGCATATAAACCTCCAATAACCAGAAGCATGACTAGGTCGCGAGTAATATCAATATGACCAAAAACACGATCCAGGGTTTTTCTCTGCATGAAGTCACCCCCTCGAAAGTAGTTTGTCACTCTCGTGGTCGGTTATACAGGTAGTTTTTTAACACATAAAAAAACCGACATACACAAATGTGTATGCCGACTATTTTTGTATATATTATTTTGCTGCTGCGTAGTTCTTAGCTGCAACATCCCAGTTTACTACACTCCAAAATGCGTTGATGTAGTCAGGACGACGGTTTTGATAATTTAGGTAATAAGCATGCTCCCAAACATCTAAACCAACAACAGGAGTTTTACCTTCCATCACTGGAGTATCTTGGTTCGGTGTGCTAGTGATAGCCAATTTTCCGCCATCAACAATTAGCCATGCCCAAGCCAGATCCAAAGCGATTTGCCGCTGCTGCTGCAAACTCTTCTTTGAATGCATCAAAGCTACCAAATTCTTTAGTAATTGCATCAGCAAGCTCGCCAGTTGGAGCCGTGCTTCCGCCTGGAGTAAGAAGCTCCCAGAAGAATGTGTGGTTAGCGTGTCCGCCACCGTTATTGCGCACTGGTGTACGTACAGATTCAGGTAGAGCATCAATATTGCTGATTAGCTCGTCCACTGATTTGCTCGCAAGATCTGAATGACCTTCAAGTGCTGCATTTAGTTTTGTTACATAAGTATTATGGTGCTTGTCATGGTGAATGTTCATTGTTTGCTCATCGATATGAGGTTCTAGTGCATTTGCTGCATAAGGTAGTGGTGGTAATTCGTAAGCCATGTTAATATTCTCCTCCTTGAATGAGTTCCCGTTTTTTGCGAACTTTCGAAACAAAAACGTTTCATAAGTCTGCCTTTTTAAGTTACCAAACAATAACAGGATTTGCAAATGAAACGACTCTGCTAATCCAAGTTCTATAGTATGGTTTCCACGATGGTGGGTGGATTAAACATGGAATTTTTTAATGTGGAATAGGAAGGGTTAATGTATAGAATGTATATTTATTTTTTCTGACACGCGGAACCTTTAGTTGAGTAAGTAAGTGGTGAGAAACTGTTGGAGATGTTACCTGGAGAAATGACCTTAATTCTTGATTCGTAATTGTTGGTTTTATTAATAAAAAATAATCCTCTAGAGCTTCATAATGTGCATCTTTAGAATAAAAATGACAAACATTGCATTTCCACTTACCCACAATGCGTTTCATAGAAAATTGATTACAGCTAGCGCAGTTAATTCCTGTTTGGATATCTTGAATAGTGAGTTGATGTGAACTAAGTGGAGGTGGTTTTTCGGAGTATTGCTCTGTAGTTAACATAGTGGAAATTCGATTTAAGTCATTTTAGTTAGCTTTTCAACAGAATAGCTAGCTTGAAGTTGTTCTAATTTTTCAGGCAAATGTTCTGAAATGGTCACTCGACTTAACATTTGATTGTTATTATGATTTGATTTAATCACAACGGATGGATTAGTAAAAATAACAAGATCAACAATTGGTTTTAAAGGTTCGGCATGTTCAAGCAGCCAATCTGTTAGCTGCATACGCTGCCTCCGAAGTTGTATAACCGGATTAGGAAAGACCTCTTTCGTATCTTTTAACGTCCGCACCATCTGCTTAGTCATTTCGTTAAAATAAATAGTTCCAAGCTATATTTTTTATCTCTAGGATTGCAATAAATTGAGGGCATAAAACAATAGAATCCATTTGAAACACATGACCTTCTTTTGATTTTAAGTGAACATCGTGAAGGAACTTAAAATTACGTCCATTTAAGAAACGTAAATGATAGTCTAAACTTCGCTCTCCCCTGTAACCAGCTTCTCTCAAAGAAAGTTCTTCTAATATCTTCGGATAAGAAGGATGATTTTTAACTATCCTTCTTTTTAGAGATCTAAGCTGCAAAAGTCGAATTGGTTCGCTACGCTTTTTTATAATCAAATAAAAGGTCCTCCTTTAAACATTTCTAGATTATCTTATTCGATTTCAAATCCTATAAACCTGCAAAACATATTCTATTATGACGAAAATGGTTTGTGATTATAGAGTTTTTTTTATTACGAGTGTTCCTCGAGACATGCGGGAGGACTTTCGCGCATGCAAGATCCATGTTTCTACTTGCGAGAGCCTCTCCTCACATGCAAGGTCCATGTTTTTACATACGAGGGCTTCTCCTTACATGCAAGACCCCCTTCTCTACACGCAAGAGCCTCTCCTCACATGCAAGATCCATGTTTCTACATGCGAGGGCCTCTTCTCACATGCAAGATCCCCTCCTCTACACGCAAGAGCCTCTCCTCACATGCAAGATCCCCTCCTCTACACGCAAGAGCTTCTCCTCACATGCAAGATCCATGTTTCTACATGCGAGAGCTTCTCCATACATGCTAGAGCCTCTCCTTACACGCAAGATCCCCTTCTCTACACGCGGGAGCCTCTTCTCGCATGCAAGACCAGTCTTCCTCTCCCCAAATCCCTTCCCAACACAACAAAAAACCTGAACGCATATGCGTTCAGGTTTTTTCATTCGGAAGGAGGAAGAGGGATTCGAACCCCCGCGCGGTTTGACCCGCCTGTCGGTTTTCAAGACCGATCCCTTCAGCCAGACTTGGGTATTCCTCCAAAGTATAATGAGCAAAAGCTCTGTAAGAGTGGACCCTGTAGGACTCGAACCTACGACCGATCGGTTATGAGCCGAGTGCTCTAACCAACTGAGCTAAGGGTCCAAAATGGGGCGGCTGATGGGAATTGAACCCACGAATGCCGGAATCACAATCCGGTGCGTTAACCACTTCGCCACAACCGCCATGTCATTCATCCAAACTATGTATATATGGTAGCGGCGGAGGGGATCGAACCCCCGACCTCACGGGTATGAACCGTACGCTCTAGCCAGCTGAGCTACACCGCCATATTTGGCTCCACAGGTAGGACTCGAACCTACGACCGATCGGTTAACAGCCGATTGCTCTACCACTGAGCTACTGTGGAACAATGTGTTTATCAAGACAAGAACTATAATACCATGATAAGAAAAACTGTGCAATACCTTTTTCAAAAAAAGTTTTTAAAATGTTTCTCATCTGCATAAATACTTTACCATATGCACATGTATGAGACAAGGTAATTCGTACAAAAGAGAACTGGGACAAGGTTACCCTCATCCCAGTAGACGAAATGAATTAATATTCACCGATAACGGCCTCAGCGATATTCACACTGTGGTCACCAATTCTCTCAAGGTTACTAACGATATCAACAAATACAATTCCAGAACCACCTGTACAGCTACCGTCATTCATGCGTGCGATATGCTGCTTTCTTAAGCGGCGTTCCATCTTATCAATTAATTCTTCTTTCTCTAAAACACCCTTTGCTTTTTCAACATCATGGTGTTCAAGGGCAGATATAGCTGCTTGTAACGTTTCTTTTGTTAAGTCGAACATTTCATTTAAGTCGGAGATGGCTGTTTCTGACATCGTCACTTTATTAGATTTTTGGTAATCCTTTAATTCAACGATGTTCTCCATGTGATCACCAATACGCTCAATATCACGTATGGAGTCTAAGAGTGTGGAGTGTTTCTTAGAATCTAAATCTGATAACGATTGAGAAGAAACCTGAATTAGATAATCAGTAATCTCTCTGTCTAAGTTATTAATAGCTTGTTCATATTGAACCGTTTTTTCAGCTAATTTCTTTTCTCCAGATACTAAATATTTTGCCGCGTTCACAAGTCCTTCATATGAATACTCTGCCATTCGAAGAACTTCTTGCTGAGCTTGTCCTAGCGCAATGGATGGTGAACTTCCAATAAATCTTGCATCAAGATGCTTTGAGGTAAATTCAACTTCTGCATCTTCACCAGGAATAAGTTTAGTCACGATCCATGCCAATATACCAATGCATGGGAACAAAATGAGCATGTTCGTTACGTTAAAGACTCCATGAGCTGTAGCTATTTGCGTCATAGGACTCAAATTAAATGTTATTGAAAGAAATTCAATGAACCGCGTGAATAAAGGTAAAATCAATAAAACAATTGTTGTTCCAATTAAATTAAACATGACATGTGTTAATGCTGCTCGTCTTGCCGCTACAGTTGCGCCAATAGCTGAAATAACTGCAGTAATCGTTGTACCAATGTTATCTCCAAATAACACCGGGAGGGCTGCTTGCAGGTCAATTGCACCTTGTGCATAAAGCTGTTGTATAATCCCAATCGCTGCAGACGAACTCTGAATTACTACCGTTAAAACAGTTCCAATTAAAACGCCTAAAAGAGGGTTTTCACTTAAGGTCACTGTCCATTCTGTAAAGGCAGGAAGATCACTTAAAGGAGCTAATCCTTGTCCCATTAATTTCAATCCATAAAATAAAGCTCCTAAGCCAAAGATGACCTGTCCAAAATTGGCAACTTTTGGAGATTTAAAAAGAATATCATAAATGCGCCTAAAGCTATCACCGGTAAAGCATACTCTGATAAGTTAATACTAATAATAAATGCAGTAGTTGTTGTTCCAATATTGGCTCCCATAATTACACCAATAGCTTGTCTAAGCGTCATAAAACCAGCATTTACAAGTCCAATCGTGAGGACAGTTGTCCCTGTACTACTTTGGATTAGGGCTGTAACTACAATACCAGTTAAAACACCCATAAAAGGATTTGTTGTAAATTTATCTAACATATCCCGCAAACGGTCGCCTGCCGCTTTTTGAAGACCATCTCCCATAAACTTTACAGCAAATAGAAAGATCCCTATGCCTCCAAGAAACGTAAATACGAGCGATTGAACATCCACACAATCTCATCCCTTCATCTACAAAAATACGTTTGTTCGACATTTATCACGCACATACGAGTCTATTATTAAACATTTATTTATTATTTGTAAACCACTATTTACAAAAGAATATAAGTTATCTATTTCACAAGTGACGATCTGTTCACTTTTCTCCTTGCTATTGCCGTATGTATACGCTTCCGCTATCATTAAAAATAAAATACGATTCAGGAGTGGCTTTATGCGTTTCTTTACATGGTTTTTAAAAAGTTTGTATCATCAGCAGACTATTCTCGCTTCAAGACTTCGTCCCACAATCCATGTTTTAGGTCATGTGTGCTTCACTATCTTGTTTGCATTACTTCCATATTGTCTTGTTTTAAGTGTTACCATTTGGTCAGGATTTACCCATATTGAAAATGGATTATCAAATACTGAAGTTGATTTCACTATTAAAAATGGGGAATTACACACAGACGTTCATTCCATTCCATATACGGATGAAGTAGATCCTACTTTCGCCCTTTTCATTGACCCTACTAATCAGTTATCCGCTGAAGAGATGAGGCAAAATGGACTGCTGCTTCAAGGTCGAGAGGCCTTTTTACAAACAGATCATTTTGAACAGAGTCTGCCTTATACCCTTCTAGGTAACGACATTCAGACTAAGACAGATATTCTAAATCAAATCGTAAGTATCAAATCTTTTCTTCCCATTTTGTTTATTATTTTATCAGTCATCATTGTTTCAGTAATGATTGGTTCTGCGTTCTTAGCCACAAGTATGATGGCTCTAATAGCGTCATTATTCTTCCGTCAGTATCCCAATATACAATATATTCATTTGTGGAAAATCGCCGCCCACGTTATGCCTTTACCTGTCATTACATACGCATGGCTCGTTGTATGGATGAATGATTTATCGATATTACTCTTGGTATTTGCTCTAATCGGGCTATATATGTATCTCCTAACTAAACTTCCACGAAAAAAAGAGTAGAAAAACGTCTTAGCGTTTTTTCTACTCTTCTTTAGATTCAACAGCACGTGAAACTAAAATTCTGGTTCCGTCAACAGATGTCACTTCAACTTCTTGTTCCGCTTCAATCCATTGACCGCCACTTGTTGCACTATAAGGCTGTCCTTCAATATTCACTGTACCAGTTGGTCTAAGTGAATTCATTGTTTTTCCTTTTTTACCTACTAGCTCTTTGTACTCCATATTAATTGAGTTATAACCTCGCTCACTTGTTAAGCGATCTTTAAAGGTAAGCTTTGACCACATTTGTCTACGTGTGAATACCTTTATGAAGAATAAAGAGCTTAAGGCACCTAAAATAAAGGCCATACCAACTAAAATACCATATACGAGAGTTGGTGCAGGAATAGCCAATCCAACAACCATTAGGATTACACCAATTAACGCAACCGTACCATCTGAAAACAGCTTACCATCTAGAATAATTAGGACAATCCCAATAAGATAAAGAATCACTACCCAAAAACCTGTATCTCCCGTTAGGTGATGAAGAAAGTACGTAGCTGTCATTCCGACACCAAGTAATGCAAATAAACCACGTGCTTTAACTAATAATTCACCAAACAGGAACAACGTGCCTAAAAAGATTACAATAAAGCCAACACTTGCTATATTAAGCCATTCCAATTGGTCATCTCCCCCTTTTATTTTCTATATACGGTGATCTCTCCAAAAAGTTTCAGCTTTTTCTAAATAAAACGTTCTCATTTCAAACAAATATGGAGAGAAGGAATATGGTGTTCCCTCTCTATCTTATCATGATTTAAAGAAACCTTTAATTGAATCAATAATTTGATTAATGAAATCTAAAAAGCTGCTGAAGAAAGATTGCGTTTCATCTTTATTTAAAAATTCACCTAGGTTATCACGTACTTTTGAAATTTGATCTTGCACCTGATCCCAGTTAATGTCTAAATCCTTCATTCTCATAAACAATGAAACTAGTCCATTCAGCTCTTCATCCGTTAATGTAATACCTAGCTCATTAGCGACTCTTTCAATAAGCGCTCGGATATCATCTTCAGACTCGATGTCTTGATTCCCGATTTCTTCTTTTACTCGGTTTATAAGTTCAGTAGCTTCTTCAAGCCCAATTGATTCACCAAGTTCTGCTGTTTTAACCATTTCTTCATTTGCTACCTGTTTTTGTTCTTCAGGAATATCAATACCTGCAGCCACTTCGTATGCTTTTATCAAGCCCGTTAAACCAGCTGTACCGGAAACATCAAATGGTGCTGTGACATAAACATCAGCATCCTCAACACCCGCCGTAACTAACGCATTTGCGTACATTTTATCCGAGACCCACGTAATATTGTTACTTTCTACGTCAATCCCTTCCCCTGCCCCTGTCATTGTAATCTTCGAGGAAGACAGAGCACGACTTCCGATATTAGTACTACTTATATAATCACCTAAATAAACATGTTCCTCTTCATTTGTTACTTCTATTATTTCCACATCATCCGGAACTTCCATTTCTTCTAATAGGTCTTCTCTCTGTCCTGGCGACAAGTCAGCACCTAATGTCACAATAATATCGCCTGGAACAGCATCTGCCTCTGCAACAGCTGGCACAAGTAGTACTAATAGCAACGTAACAATTGTACATTTTTGTAATTTTTTTATCATGTCTTAATATCGACCCCTTTTTGGTTACAGAACTAATTGATCCTGTAAAAAGTATCTTTAATAATGATACCCTTCACATTAGGTAACCTTTTTTAAGCACAAAAGAAAAGTGACTTTAGTCCTATTTCAAGTGTTTTTATGTTCCTTTTGTTGTATAGAAATCCTTCTTCTCTTGATTAGAAATAAAGAGAATGATCCCTGCACTCCCGGTTATCCCAAGTAAATAAACAACATTTTCCTTCCACTCACTACTCCATATTGCAAACACAATTGGTCCACTTGCCACTCCTAAAAAACGAATCATCGATAACCATGAGAGTGCTTTATCACGAAGTTCATCTGGCACAACGTGTAAAAGAGCACTAGTTGAAGCCGGTAGCATAACACCTGCTGCCAATCCGATTAAACAAGCCGAGGTAGCAACATACACAATACTTATGTAACCAAAACTAGCAATGCCCACAGCTATAAGCAATACAATCATTCCACCCCTAAGAATGTGTTGTAGCTGTTTAAACGAGAGTAATGGTGTTCTGCCATAAAGATAGGACATAATAACCAGAATAGCAAGTGGCAAAGAAATGAACAATGAGCGATTTGCTGCGTGACTTATCATCGAGGAAAGCACAAATAACAAGCCATATAATAAAAACATAATCAAAAAGCCAGTAGTTAGGATCGGTAACAAACCCCTCCAATAAAACCTGATTTTCATATATGAATGAGTGGAACCCTTTTCTAATTGATTGGGAAGTAAGGTGATCGCAGCTACCAGTGCAATCAATGCAATGGCCATATACCATACAAAACCTAGTTGCCAGTAATAAGCAACGATGAATCCACCGAGAACTGGACTTAGCGCCTTACTCAATCCATTAATAACCTCTAAAAAACTGAACATCTTACCTTGCTCTGTTTTTTGATACAACTCAGAAGCCAAAATAAACCCCATAGGTGCCGCTGCTCCAAGCTCCAAGACCTTGTAGAATCCGTCCTATAAGTATGGCTGCATAAGCATAGTCAGGATTATTCGTAAAGCCTGCTAAAGAAGCAACTACACAACCCAGCACCAAACCCACTAAGCTAAAAATCACTACGTTCCTTCTACCAATATAAGATGCTAACCAAGCCACTTACAGGAATCATTAAGGCTCCAGCATAAGAAAACACACTTAACAAAAAGCTTGTCTGTCCCGCGGTTAAATAAAGTTCATCCTGAATAGAAGGCATAATCGGTATAAACAATCCATTTCCTACTACCATAATAATTGTGAAAGATGCCAGTCCCACTTTGGTTGCTATGACTTCTAGCTTCATTTATCTCACCTCTTTGATATAGGGTTTGTAAATAGTAGTCATAATACGCACCCTATCTGCATAGACTTTTAATAACTGTGATTTTATTGAGGAGGACAAGCTGTGAAGCGCTTGTTTATTTGTATTGCACTATTCATTGTTTTAGCTGGTGTTGTGGCTGATCTACGAACTGGTTCATTACCTGATCAATCAGTAAAGAATTCAACTCGACCAGTACAAACCTCATCAGGACAAAAAGCGATCGAAACCGAAGTAGTTGAAGAAACAACAACTGAAGAGACCTCTCAGGAAGTCATTGTTGAGCCTGGGCATACAGTATTGTCGGTGATCGAGCACCTACACCAAGGTCCCGTTCCTGTTAGCATTCAGCAAATCATTGATGATTTTAAAGAGTTAAATGGCTCACTTGAACCAGATGAAATACAAATAGGCAAAACGTATTTGTTTCCGATTTATGAGAAAGAGTGAATTTCCTTGCCAAATTGAACAGGTCATTGATAAAATGAAGTCGTATCTCTTTAAAGAGACTAGACAACTTGTGAACGTTACTTGTTGAATAAAGGAGCGATTGGTCAATGACCGAAATTACTCATCGTACAAAAACCCGTCCCGTTAAGGTCGGCAATTTAACAATTGGCGGCAATGATGAGGTCGTCATTCAAAGTATGGCAACAACAAAAACGCATGATGTCGAAGCAACAGTTGCTGAGATTAATCGACTTGCGGAAGCAGGATGTCAGATTGTTCGAGTAGCTTGTCCAGATATGAAAGCTGCTGAAGCGATTAAAGATATTAAAGCTCAAATCTCTATTCCTTTGGTTGTTGATATTCATTTTGATTATAAGCTGGCATTAAAAGCCATTGAAGGTGGAGCAGACAAAATCCGAATCAACCCAGGTAATATTGGTCGCCGCGAGAAGGTTGAGGCCGTTGTAAAAGCAGCCAAAGCAAAAGGTATTCCTATTCGTATCGGGGTTAATGCTGGATCACTTGAACGTAAGATCTTAGAGAAATATGGATATCCAACCGCTGATGGTATGGTCGAAAGTGCTCTACATCACATTAAGATCCTTGAAGACCTTGATTTTCACGATATTATCGTATCGATGAAAGCATCTGATGTTCATTTAGCGATCGAAGCTTATGAAAAAGCAGCCAAAGCGTTTGACTACCCTCTTCACTTAGGTATTACAGAGTCTGGAACTCTATTTGCCGGAACCGTTAAGAGTGCTGCTGGACTCGGTGCCATTCTTAATATGGGTATTGGTAACACTTTACGTATTTCATTAAGTGCCGATCCTGTTGAGGAAGTGAAAGTAGCACGTGAGTTGTTAAAATCATTTGGTCTTGCAGCAAATGCCGCTACACTGATTTCTTGCCCAACTTGCGGTCGAATTGAGATTGATTTAATTAGTATCGCAAACGAGGTTGAGGAGTACATCGCAACCATTAAAGCCCCAATCAAAGTTGCGGTGCTTGGATGCGCCGTAAACGGACCTGGTGAAGCTCGTGAAGCAGATATCGGGATTGCCGGAGCTCGTGGAGAAGGATTACTTTTCCGCCATGGTGAAATTGTGCGGAAGGTCCCTGAAGAAACAATGGTAGAAGAACTCAAAAAAGAGATTGATATCATTGCTGAAGAACATTATAGAAAACAAGCTGCAGAGCTTGAAGGTAGTGTTTAAAAAGAGATCCTCTTGGTCTAGTAACTAGACCAAGGGATCTTTTTTTGATTCCGCTCCCTGCAAACAATTAATCCAAGGTTAAATTACTGTAGAGAAAAACAACGAAGCAGTAATTGAAACAATACCTAAACCAATTGCCCAAGCTTCCGATTGTTTTTGAACCGCCTCTTATCGCTACAAAACCAACGATAATACAGCTGCTCCTAAAAGAAGTGGCAGAAAAAATAATGAAAGAATTGATAAAACAAGCGAGAAGATTCCCATCGCTTTCCCGTTCATCAATTTTTCAACAGATTCCTCTTCCTCTTCATCTTTTATAGCATAAGAAGGATCTTGAGGGCTGGAAATTCCGCTGCTGATTCTTCGTTATAATGTGCCTCATGACCCATCTTTTCAGTATGGAGAAGTGTTAGTGATTTATCCTCTGGGTCCACTAATCGAATTGGTTCTTGATTTGGATGTTTATCTAATGCCATTATTATCCCTTCCTCTCCGTATGCAGGGAGCACCCTTAGTGTAACCATTAATAAAGAGCTTCACCCTTCACGTTGTTGGCATTACTTGCTAAAATGGTACAATAGCGTTGGAAGGATGATCAAAATGAATAACGTTCGAATTGGATTAGATATTGATGGAACTGTAACAGATCCAAGCGGTTTTTATTCCCGCATTAAATAAGTCATTTAATAAAGAACTAACACTTGAAGATCTGACTTCATTTGATTTAACAGGTGTCTTAGGCATTAGTCGTGAAGAGTTTACACAATGGATGAAAGATCATGAAGCAGATATTTATGCTCAGGCAGACCTTGCTTTGCATGCACAAACAGTCATCGAAAAATGGCAACATCAATTTGAGCTTTTTTACGTCACTGCCAGAGGCTCCTACCTTGAAGAGATCACCAGAAAGTGGTTTAAAGTGAATCAATTGCCATTTCACCATCTTGAGCTTCTTGGACAGCATAATAAAATTGAAGCCATTAAAAAACATCGCATTCAACTATTTCTAGAAGATAAACATGATAATGCTGTTGACATAGCAACTGAGTGCTCGATCCCTGTTATTTTGATTGATACACCTTATAATCAAGGAGATGACCCACACGGGGTTATTCGCGTAAAAAACTGGCTAGAAGCCGAACAATGGGTTGCGCAGTGGTCAGCGAGTATTGAGGGTGATTCAGCGCATGATTAAATGGAACACACTGTTCAAAAAAAGAACATGTATCTTCTGTCATAAAAAAACACCTTTCATGAGGAACTACCTGACAGATCAAGGTGACCGAGTAAGGGTTTGCGAAAAATGTCTTGAATATGCTGAAAGGCGAGCAATGAAAAAAGCGTGAGCAGCTGCTCACGCTTTTTGTGATATTGATTGTTTTGTACATGAACCACATGTTCCATACACTTCAAATTTATGCCCTTCCACTTGAAAAGCAGGAAATTGCTGAGCAATAGTTTCTTCACTTACAGGACAAGTATGAAAGTGCTCAGTGCGACCACAGGTCAAGCAGATAAGATGGTGATGATGAGAATGAGTTTGACACGTAATACGATATCTTTTCTCCCCTTCAAGCTCTGTCTCCTCCAAAATATCTAGCTCTTGGAACAGAGAAAGATTTCTGTAGATGGTATCAAAACTTAAACCAGGGTAATCACTTTGCATATGCTCAAGTACTTCTTTTGCAGAGATATATCGATCTTCATCCGAAAAAAGTTGAATCATCTTTTCGCGCTTACCAGTATATTTATAGCCTTGTTTCTTTAAACTATCTAAAGCATCAGATACCTTCATCTGTTGCACACCTTCTTTCTAGCTTAGCTGTTCCTTATATTATAGAGGAATTAATTCTCTGAGTCATCTACAACTGCCCTATAGTAGTGTCCGGACGTGGTTTTCTTAACCATCTCACTTTTTTATTTCGTCCAAAGACAATAGATAGTAGAAGCAGAACCACTGATATCATTACAATTGTTCCACCTGGAGCCAAGTCAAGCTGAAATGCTGCGATTAATCCACCTATTACCGCTATTTCTCCTAGTATAACCGAGTAGATAAAAAGCTGCTTAAAGCCTTTTGCAAACCGCATAGCACTCGCAACAGGTAATGTCATTAAAGCAGAAACCAACAATATTCCTACCACTCTCATGGAAGCAGCAATAACTAATGCGACCAAAACAACAAATACCATATTGACTAATTTTCTGTTCACTCCAGAAATAACCGCTTGCTCCTCATCAAAAGAGAGAAAAAACAACTCTTTATAAAACAAAATAAGAACAATCATCACTAAAACTGTGATGCTGCTAATGGTTATAAAATCAGACCTGGTTACGGCAATAACACTTCCAAACAGATAATTAAATAAATCATTATTAAATCCATTTGCGAGTGAGATAAAAATGACACCAATACCTATTCCAGCAGAAAGAATGATTGGAATGGCAATCTCTTTGTAAAATGTATACACACGTCGTAACTGTTCAATTAATAATGAACCGCCTACTGAAAAAAACATCCCCATGTATAAAGGGTTTAGTCCAAGCAAAAAAACCGACATATTTACCAAGTAATAAACTAAATGCAATACCTGATAAAGTGATATGAGATAGGGCATCTGCAATTAGAGACATTCTTCTGACCACTAAAAACACTCCAAGAATCGGAGCCAATAACCCGATCATCATTCCTGTAAATAGCGCATATTGCAGGAAATCAAATCTTAAAAAGGTTTCAATCATACTTGCACTTCCTCATATCTATTACTTTGTTTTAAAGTACTTTCGTTATTTCGATAAACGTGGAGCATATCTTGGTTTTTCTCGAATTCTTTTGGTTCATGAAAATGAATCGTTTTATTCAAACAAGCTACTTCTGTCACATACTTTGTCATAACACCTGTATCGTGAGTGATTAGTAATAATGTTAATCCTTTTTGTTCATTTAGATTTTTTAAAAGTTCATAAAATGTTTTGACGCTAGCAACATCTACACCAACTGTCGGTTCATCTAAAATAAGAAGCTCCGGTTCACTAACTAAAGCACGTGCAATAAATACACGCTGTTGTTGCCCACCTGATAACTCTCCGATGTTTTGCTTTGTATATTCCTCCATGCCTACTTGTGCAATCGCATCATGAACTTTTTGTTTATCTTTTTTTGTCAAAAAACGAAAGAGTCCTACTTTTCCATACAAACCCATAGAAACAACTTCATAGACAGTTGCCGGAAATCCTGAATTAAAGCTACTTGCTTTCTGAGAAACAAATCCAACCTTATGCCATCTTTGAAACTGAGACACACGTTCTCCAAAAATCTCAACTTGCCCACCAACTGGTTTAATCAACCCGAGTAATAATCGAATAAGTGTAGATTTACCCGAACCGTTTGGTCCAACCAAACCTAAAAAAGAACCCTTTTTAAGTTGAAGGGACACATTTTCCAAAACATGACGATCTTCATAATAAAAGTGTACATCCTTAATCTCTGCTAGTATCGTCTGATTAGTCATGGACGTCCTCTCCTTTTTATATAAATATAGTTTCTTTAAGAATGATTACGATTTACTTGACCTTCCCTATTATAAAGCTTTTTGTTATTCTGTCCACCCGCGAGCCTTAATTAATCAAAAAAAAAGACTCTTTCACTTTTTTACTTGTGAATGAGTCTTTTTTTCATTACTTATTAAATGCAATCGCATCATGCTGCATTACACCTTGCTGAATGGTTACCGCATATTCACTTTTAGCATGACCATTATTCTCTATATATTTTTCAAGACCAGTCATACCACGATTATAAGCTGTTAAGGCATAATCCCAGTCTTCATATTCATTATAAAGATAATCTAGATACTCTACAGATAACTGGATTGAATACAGAGGCTCAAATAAATATTCTTTCTTGTATTCAAGATTTGCTCTGTCCGCAATCCAGGGCGCTGTGTTGGTCATAAACTGACCCATTCCGTATGCAACACCAAACCTTGTCTGCGGCCCCTCAACAGTGGGATCAAAGCTACCGCCCGTTTCAACTTTTAGCAACTCATACACGATATAAGGATCCATACCTTTTTCTTGGGTTAGTTCACCCAGGAATAGACCCCACTCCCTTTTAAATCGGCCATCACTTTCTTTGAATAATTGTTCAGCCAACTCACTAGATTGTAACCACTGCGTGTAGCTAGGTACAGTCGATTCAGATAGTTCTGTGCTTGTTTTAAGCTCCAGTTCATCTTTCTCAAGAGTAAGTCGTGTTAGTTCTTTTTCTGTATCTTTCACTGTCTGATTTAATTTGTAAGAATCAAACGCAAAATAACTAGACAGCATAATAAGTGCTATTAAACTTGCAAAGACAAATCGTTGTAACATGTTTTATTTTCACTCCTTCAAAATAACTCGGTCACCACATAGTGGATACCCTCCATCATTTTTTATAAACGCTTTTGCGCTAACGAGTGTACCATTAAGTATTTAAAACAACTACCAGATAATCAAAAAACTTATTTCCTGTGCAGTCATATTCAACCAATAGGTTATTCAATAAGCGGAATGAATATCTTCACTTGAGTACCAACATTGTACTCACTTGAGATTAAAAACTTCCCTCCATGATCCTCTATAATCTTCTTACATAAAGGAATACCTATACCATTTCCCTTTTCTTTTGTTGTAAAAAAAGGTTTACCTAACTGATTCAATACCTCATCTGACATCCCTTTTCCATTATCCTTAATTGTAATTAAAAAGGTCTCATCTTCAATTTCGGTTTTGACAAGAAAGAGTCGGTTTGTATTCGACGTTCCATAAGCTTCAATAGAATTTCGCAATAAATTGAGGATGACCTGCTTAATCATTGATTCGTTCACATGTACGCTTACATTATGTTTTGTTGCTGTAAGATCAAGTTGAAGATTAACGTCGTGAAGCAAACATTCTGATTTAAGGATTTGCACTAGTGATTCAATGATGACATTTGGCGATTGCCAGCTTCGGGTCATTTTTTTTCTTGAAATAGATAAAAAATCCTCAATGATTAAGTTCATTCTGTTTAGTTCGGATAGGATTGTATCGTAATATTTATGAAAATCATCAGTCAGCTTTGCTAATTGAAGAAAACCTTTTATGACAGACAATGGGTTCCGTAATTCATGGGCTACTCCTGCCGCAATATGTGATACGGCTTCCATCTGATGATGAAAGGTTAATAAATGCTCGAATTTTTTTTGGTATGAAAGGTCTTCAAACATAATATATTGGCAATTGAAATACGAAAATGGAAAGACACACACACGTACTAACGTATCATCATCTTCATATAACCTCTCTTCAACCTTTAAGGTTAAAGTTGATAACATCATTAATTCTTTAGCTAGCTTAAACATCTCGTTCTGTTCACACATATCTAAAAAGGAGGCGTTTTCAAGTTCTTTTTCATCAATTTGACACGTTTTCAAAAAAGCTTGGTTCCATCCCGAAATTTTGTAATGACAATCCATCTTAAGGAAAGGAAATCCTAGATCTTCGATATAAGGTCTTTGTGGTTGATAGGATGAATACTGTGTTGATGGCAAGGTGAATGACGAATGAAGCGCTGAACTAGAATTGGTCATCATACTTCGGCTCCCTTTTTTAGAGGCTGCTTCGCTGTCTAGATGCTTGTCCCACATGGTAGCCCCTCCTTTTTATTTATCCGTATTCTAACAAAGAATCCGGTCAAATTGACTATTACACACGACTTACTTTTATTAAATGTATTCGTTCTTTGCTACCTATTTCCTTTTTTTCGCACAAAATCTTCAGCATTTCATAGTAATAAAAGTATAGGCAAAAGTCTGAGGAGGGTTAAAAATGAATGTATTTATCCAACAATTAATTAATCAAAAAATTAATTCAATTACGGCGCCTGAACTAATTAAACAAGCCGAAAAAAATCAAATTCAGATTAGCAGTAGTCAAGCCCAGCAAGTCGTCTCTATTCTTAAAACGGAGAAGATCGATGTGGGGAATGCAGAACAAGTAGAAAGACTCCTTCAAAAATTACAAACAGAAACAGATAGCCATGTTGCCAGCACTATTCAATATTTGCTCCAACAATACAGCCATCTGCTACCTTAAAAAGCTTATTGCATGATTTTATCTAACAGTTCTTCATCAAATTGCCCTTCTTTTAGCATGGAAATTTCGTGCTTATAAGGAGGTTTTTTATTTTTCTTATCTTCACCAACATACGGTGTTTCTAAGATTTTTGGAATTTCTTTCAGTTGATCATGCTTCACAATATAATGAAGGGCATCAAAACCAATATGACCAAATCCGATATTAGCGTGCCTATCTTTTTTAGCACCGGTGATATTTTTACTGTCATTAATATGAAGCACCTTTAAGCGGTCAAGACCAATGACTTTATCGAAGTGGTTAAGCACACCATCAAAATCATTGATGATATCGTACCCTGCATCGTGCGTATGGCACGTATCAAAACAGATAGATAAACGCTCATTATGAGTTACACCATCAATAATAGCTGCAAGTTCTTCAAAGCTTCGACCACACTCTGTTCCTTTTCCAGCCATTGTCTCTAAAGCAATTTGTACATCGTTTTTGGTTTCAAGCACTTCATTTAATCCTGAAATAATTTGCTGTATACCTTTTTCTGCTCCTGCACCAATATGAGCACCTGGATGCAACACAATTTGCTTTGAACCCAACGCTTCAGTTCTCGCGATCTCTGATTGCAAAAAGTCGACACCAAGCCGAAAAGTTGCTGGCTTCTCAGTATTTCCAATATTAATGATGTAGGGAGCATGTACAACTATATCTTGCATTCCATTTGCCTTCATATGTTCAAGACCCGCTTCGATATTCAACTCTTCAATCGCTTTACGCCGAGTATTTTGCGGAGCTCCTGTATAAATCATAAACGTATTGGCAACGTAACCAGCTGCTTCCTCACTTGCACCAAGCAGCATTTTTTTCCCATTCATAGAAACATGCGAACCAATTTTCAACGTCATCTTATCACCTCATTGTTCATTTATTACCCTTTTGATCGGCCCTTAATTCTACGCTGTCTTTGTTCTTCTTTCGCTTGACGATATCTGGCTTTTTTCTTATAAGCAGGTTTTACTTTTTTGGGTTTTGCCACTGCTTTTTTATTTCCTGATGTTTCTGTTTTACGCACTGGTGACCGTCCTAATCCGACTGGGGCTTTGTCCAACGTTACCCACTCATTTTTTTTAAGATCTACATATTTAAACGAAATTCCCTTTTTAACCAAACGTTCAATCGCTTGTTGGTCCGTTTGTGCGTAGAATGTAATCGCTTCTCCACTCATACCCGCCCGCGCTGTTCGACCTGTACGATGAACATAAAAATCAAGATCTTTTGGAAGATCAAAATTGATAACATGTGTGATCCCTTTAATATCAATACCTCTTGCCGCCAAATCTGTCGCTACAAGATATTGAATTTTCATCTCTCGAACTTTTTTCATAATCTGCTTACGTTCACGCGGCTGTAACCCACCATGAATTCGTTCTGCATTTAAGCCTGCATCAAGTAATGATTGAGTAACCTCTTCAGCCTGATCTTTTGTGTTTGTAAAAATAACAGCTAAAAACGGGTTAATGGCTTGTGCCGTTTCCACAACCATTTTTAGTCGATCACGGTGACGAAGTGGTAATAATTTGTGTTCAATTAATTCTGCTGTCGCCTTCTCTGGCTCAACCTTCACGTGTCTAGGATCGTTCATATATTTTTTGAGGAATGGCTGAAGCTTCTCAGGAATAGTCGCTGAAAATACTAGCATTTGTAGTTCCTGTGCCATATGTGAAGCCGTGCGATCAACATCATCGATAAAGCCCATATCAAGCATTTGATCTGCTTCATCAACAACTAAAATGTTTGCACTATACGCTTTAAGAGCCTTTTCGTTAATCAAATCAGCAATACGGCCAGCTGTTCCAACAACAATATGCGGTTGATTTTTCAGCTTTTCAATGGAGCGGGTTTTATCCGTTCCACCAACAAGTAGTTGGCTAACAATCGATTTACCTTCTTCTGTATGGTCAGTTATTCGTTTAAGCTCATTAAAAAGCTGCGTTGCTAGCTCTCTAGTTGGCGCCGTTACGATTGCTTGTACTTCCTTGCGTTCTGGTTCTATCACATGCAGAATTGGCAGAAAAAAGGATAATGTTTTTCCTGTTCCAGTTTGAGATTGTCCAATCACATCTTTGCCATTAATAATGGCTGGAATGAGACGCTCCTGGATTTCTGTTGGCTTCGAAAAACCTTGTGAATCAAGTGCTTCTAGTAAAAACGGATGGAGTCCAAACCGTTTGAAATTCTCTGAAATCATTATTATTTCCTACTCTCTAAACTTTAGGTATTTACAATAGCTTATTTTACCACAGAATGACACCAAACACGATGTCTCTTCTTATTCGCCTGAATACGGGCTCACATCCCGCATAAATTCAGCATATATACAAGTAAATGGACATAAATTGAAAGGAGACCTCATATGCAACGAATATTCGGACCTCCTGCTTGTCCAACACCCATACAACCGCTTGCAAGAAGCCCCTTTATGTTTGGTCCTGGTCCAGGTCCAGGAATGGCTCCACAAGCGGCCTTCTTTGGACAGGGCTCACAAATGGCCCCTGGTCTGATGCAAGGAGCTGGAGCCGGGAGTAGAGTGGGATTACTCGCAAGGCTTTTTGGTGGTGGAGGGGCAAGTAGCGCATTACAAGCTTCAGCCTTTCCAACTGCAACAGCTAGCGGGGGGAGCTTTTTAAGTGGAATTAATTTCACTTCGTTGTTGCAAAATGCTCAAAGAATAATGGGAATCACTCAACAGGTCATGCCGATGGTTCAACAGTATGGTCCCATCATTCGTAATGCTCCAACGCTTTGGAAAATCATGCGTAGTCAACCCTCAGCTGATCCAGAAGAATCCGTTGTGGAAAATATTCAGCCCACATCACAACAAGAGTCAAGTCCAAGCTATTTCATCTGATTCACCTGAACTCGGCTCTTTAGAGAGTCCTAAGCAATTTCAGCTAACAGCTATAACACCTATAGCAACACCTGCTAGTGGCCCTCCTGCCCCTAAACTTTATGTTTAAAAAAATCACGAGATAAATTTTCTCGTGTTTTTTATTAAATAGTTGACAAGCTTTATACAGGAATAGTATAATTTCAAATTTTGATCAATTTGTGTTATACTAAATACTGACAACTCGAATGGAGGAATGCTCATGTTTAAAGTCGGTGACCACGTTGTTTATCCTTACCATGGGGCTTGGAACAATTAGAGACATTGAAGAAAGACGTTTTAGGTGAAACCCACTCTTATTTTGTTCTACATTTCCCACTAGTAGATGTGAAATTAATGCTTCCTGAAAGCAAAATTGACAATTCTGGTCTACGTAAAGTGATTGAACAAGACGAATTGGACAATGTAATTGAAGCATTAAAAAACGGACCAGAGCTTCCCCCTTCTACTAGCCATTTCTCAAAGGAAACGGAAAACCTCCTGAAAAGCGGAAGTATTTTTGATGCAGCTCATCTTATCTCTTCTCTTTCAAAGAAACAAGCTGGAAGATCAAACGGTCTTCATATACAAGATCGTAATCATCTTCAGAAAGCAAAACAGATGATTGCAAGTGAACTTGTTCTCGTAAATGATATGTCCGAAGAACAGGCATATGAGTTTATTGATAGCAATTTGCTTGAATTGTCATAAGCACAACGATTGTCAACGACCTCCATCTCCATTACAATAATGGTATAAGACTGCTTCCCCCACCTTTTTCTTATGGATGGGAAGCTTTTCTATAGGAGGACAACTTACATGAATGTAAAAAAGATCTCACCACGTGGTTATTGCTATGGCGTAGTAGACGCAATGGTTTTAGCTAGACAGGCTGCCCAAAACCTAGACCTACCGCGTCCCATTTATATACTTGGACAAATTGTTCATAATCAACATGTGACGGATGCGTTTGAAACTGATGGCATTATTTCGCTTGACGGTCCTAATCGTCTTGAGATTCTAAAAGAGATTGAAAAAGGGACGGTTATTTTTACTGCACACGGTGTTTCACCAGAGGTTCGTGTACTTGCCAAAGAAAAGGGCTTAACTGTTGTAGATGCAACTTGCCCTGATGTCACAAGAACACACGATCTAATTAGAGATAAGCAAAGTGAAGGCTATGAATTTATCTATGCAGGTAAAAAAGGACATCCTGAGCCTGAAGGTGCAATTGGTGTAGCTCCAGATGCAGTGCATCTAGTTGAATCTGTTGAAGATGTTGTGAGTCTTGGTTTGACTACAGATAAGATTATTATTACTAACCAAACAACTATGAGTCAGTGGGACGTATCAGATATTATGAAAAAAGCGATGGAGCTCTATCCTCATGCAGAAGTTCATAATGAAATTTGTCTAGCTACTCAGGTTCGTCAGGAAGCTGTAGCTGAGCAAGCTAAAGAATGCGACCTCGTTGTTGTTGTTGGTGATCCAAAAAGTAATAACTCGAATCGTCTAGCACAAGTATCTGAACAAATTGCAGGCACAACCGCTTACCGAATTGGTGATATTTCCGAGCTTGATCTTGAATGGTTAAAAGGTGTTGAGGTTGTAGGCGTAACATCCGGTGCTTCTACCCCTACATTAATCACTAAAGAGGTTATCACGTACTTGAATCAGTTTGACCAAAACGATCCATCCACATGGCCAATTAAGCGAACAATTAACCTCGAAAAATTACTACCAAAAGTAAAAGCAAAATAAAAAAACGATCTCTCCAGTTTGGGGAGATCGTTTTTTTGATGATTAAACATATTGATATGGGTCTGTATCAATCTCTGAAGCTGTTATCTTGATGTCATGACCTGCATCCTGCACTAACTTACTCAACTTCTGAGCAACACCTTTTTTCATGATTTTCTCAATATTGTGGCCAGGATCTAACAATGCAAAACCGTCCTCGATTGCATCAACAGCCGTATGGTAATAAATATCTCCAGTTATAAAGACATCAGCTCCTCGATCGATGGCTGTTTGCACATACTTGTTCCCATCCCCACCTAATAATGCAATTCGCTTAACCGTTTTCTTTGAATCCCCTATTAATCGTAGCGTATCAACTTGAAAGGCTTGTTTAACTTTCTCTGCTAGTTCTAGTAGACTTAAGGGATGCTCTAGCTCTCCTATTCGACCGAGCCCTAAAGCTTGTCCTTGTTGTTCTAGCGCATATAGATCATACGCAATCTCCTCGTACGGGTGAGATTGTTGCATTGCCTCTAAAACGGCAGGTAGAATCGCTTGCGGAACAATGGTTTCAATTCGTATCTCTTCAACAAATTCCTGCTTACCTGATTCACCTATAAAGGGGATTGCTTCACTTCCTGGCTTAAAAGTTCCGATCCCAACGGATGAATAGGAGCAATGACTATAGGCTCCAATATGGCCAGCTCCTGCTTCACCTATCGCCTCACGAAGTCCATCTGCATGTGTACGCGGAACAAACACAACTAGTTTTTTTAAAGCAATGTACGATGTCGGTGATAACACCTCTACTTCTGTAAGTGAAAGGGCATCAGAAAGCATGTCATTCACTCCACCGACTGCGATATCTAAATTTGTATGTGCGGCATAGATTGCAATTTCATGCTTTAACGCCTTTTGAATCATTCTGCCTTGTGGTGAATCTGTATCAATTTTCTTTAATGGACGGAATAATAAGGGGTGGTGTGCAAGGATAAGATCCACCTTATTTGCTATGGCCTCATCGATGACTTCTTCCGTTACATCGAGAGCTGTCATAACATGCTGCACATTTTTTTCTAATGTTCCTACCATAAGCCCTATGCGGTCACCTTCAACAGCAAGAGATTGCGGCGACCACGTTTCAAACATTCGGACGATCTCAGTTCCAGTTGTTTCCATCTCCAATAACCTCCTGTACCAATTGAATCTTCTTCTCAATTTGTTGTTTTCGTCTTTCCATCGATTCTTGTTCTTTACCCTGTTTTAACGCTGACAACACTCGTTGCCAGTTCTGCATTTCTCCATGCCATTTTTCCAAAAACGCTTCATTAGACTTTTGCATCAAGTGTGGTCCAAATAACAGTTTCTTTTCACGTTCTTGATCATACCGTTCTGAATCATGCCCTGGCTCAGCCACCAATATCTCGTAAAATTTCTCATTTTCTATAAGGATGTCTTCTTTAATCAGGCTCCAGTTATTCTCTAGAAGCCACATGCGAATAGCCCTAGCTGCGTTATTTGGTTGAAGGACTAAGCGAGAAACACCCTTAAGCTTACTTTTTCCATCCTCTAGAATGGACGTAATAAGCGCTCCACCCATTCCGGCAATCGTTATACCTTCTACTTCACCAGGTGCGATTACAGCCAATCCAGAGCCCTTTCGTACATCAATACGATTCCCTAGCTCTAATTCCTCCACTTGTGTTTTTGCTGCTTGCAGTGGTCCGTCACTCACCTCACCTGCAATCGCGCGCATAGATGGATGGTTAAGGCATAAGTAACTTGGAAGGTACGCATGGTCTGACCCAATGTCTGCTACCGTGGTTACGTGGTCAATATAGCTTGCTACTGCTGTTAATCGATCAGAAAGTTTGTGCTCATTCATCTATTATCACCTTTATACGTTGTAATTTCCGTGTTTCATCATACCATATTTCATAAACGACCACATTCACAAAAAAACTTCCTTTACCAGCAATCACGCTGATAAAAGAAGCTCACTTCAAAAGTAACTATTCAGAAATGGATAATAGATATTCAGAAATGGCATCTGCTTCTTCTGCGCTATATTGAGTCTGCGCAGGCATAGAACCATATCCGTTTTGAATGATATCTGAAATTTCTTCTACTGATAAATCTAGACCGTTAATAGCAGGTCCTACAGATCCACCAGCTAAATCACCGCCATGGCAATTAATACAGGATTGTTGTGAAAGCTCTTCACCAGCAACAATAGGATCATCAATCTCAACTGGTTCTTCTTCCCCTGCTCCGTTTTCTTCTGCTTCTTGCGCATTTCTTTCATTTACTCCATAAGCTGACATAACAGCCATAAGTACGATACCGATTAAAGCAATAAGTGCAAATGGTATAAGCGGACTACCTTTCATTATACATACCCTCCCAAAAGATGACGTTTACAATTTTTCATTTCAATCTATGTACTTCCATTAAGCATGCGTCTTCTATAGTTTACTTGAAAAGCGTATATCTGAAAAGGACAAGTTTTAAAAACTAGAAAGTTACTGATAAAAAAAGACAACGCCTACTAAAAAAATCACCATAAACCCAGCTATAATATAATATATTTTTTGCTTCCAAAACCAACCTACACTTAGCCAGATTGCAATAAAGATAAGAATGATGACAGATGCATGTAAGCTTTGCCAATACGTTAGTGAACCATACAAACCCCAAATAAATAATATCATCGAAGTCATCAATACGTGTAAAGATGATTCAAAAACATGTTTTCTTCTAGCATAACCCGTTATGGCCGTAAGTAAAAGCAAACTTATTACCAAGCCCATTTGCAAACCACTCACAAAATCAGTAAAATATAGAATAAAGACGGAAAGAAAAAAACAAAGCTGTGTTAACAATACCCATAGGATCATGCTACCCAACTTTTTGTCTGACTTATCAGCAAGCTCATCCTCCCCTTCACTATATAAGGCGAGTAGATAATGACATTGCTGTTCTGGTAAAAGTTTTGTCTGTTTCCAATAGTGAATTTCATTTATAATGATTTCTCTTCGCTGCTTGTCCATTTTCGCCTCCATCAATGATTAAAAAGAGCTTACCCCGTTTGGAGTAAACCCTTTTTAGATGAAACCTATTCTAAAAAGTCCTTAAGACGTTTGCTTCTACTTGGGTGACGAAGCTTACGCAGGGCTTTTGCTTCAATCTGACGAATACGCTCACGTGTAACACCAAATACCTTACCAACCTCTTCAAGAGTTCTAGTGCGACCATCATCAAGACCAAAACGAAGGCGAAGTACATTTTCTTCTCGGTCTGTTAATGTGTCAAGCACGTCTTCCAGCTGTTCTTTTAGTAGCTCGTATGCTGCTGCATCTGAAGGAGCTAATGCTTCTTGGTCTTCAATGAAATCTCCTAAATGAGAATCATCTTCTTCACCAATAGGTGTCTCTAAAGAAACAGGCTCTTGAGCAATCTTAAGAATCTCGCGTACTTTTTCTGGTGTTAACTCCATCTCTTCCGCTACTTCTTCAGGAGTTGGTTCGCGACCAAAATCTTGTAATAACTGACGTTGAACACGAATTAGTTTATTGATGGTTTCAACCATATGAACAGGAATTCGAATCGTACGAGCTTGGTCAGCAATAGCACGAGTAATGGCTTGACGAATCCACCAAGTTGCATACGTACTAAATTTAAAGCCTTTTTGGAAGTCGAACTTCTCTACTGCTTTAATTAGACCCATATTACCTTCTTGAATTAAATCTAAGAACAGCATTCCACGCCCAACGTAACGTTTGGCAATTGATACAACTAAACGAAGATTGGCTTCAGCAAGACGGCGTTTGGCTTCTTCATCACCCTGCTCAATTCGTTTAGCAAGTTCAATTTCTTCAGCAGCTGATAAAAGTTGTACTCGACCAATCTCTTTTAGATACATACGAACCGGGTCATTTATTTTAATACCTGGAGGCACACTTAGGTCGTTTAAGTCAAACTCTTCTTCTTTAGCCGCTTCAGGAGAAGCAGGACCTTCATCAGATTCGTTCTGCAAATCAATACCTTGTTCTCCAAGATACTCGAAAAATTCATCCATTTGCTCGGAGTCTTGCTCAAAGCTTGCCATCTTCTCTGTGATCTCGGCATAACTTAAAACTCCGCGTTTTTTGCCTACCTCCACTAATTGTTCTTTCACTTGATCGATGGATAATTCACCTTCCGTAACAGGACGTAATGGTTTATCTGCCATGCGATCCCCTCCTTCCATTGTTCAAAACGTATCATCTTAAGTTGGCTTTCTAGGAAAGCTCTCTCTTTAGCTGCTGTATTTCAATTAATAATTTTGCTTGAGTCAGTGGATCCTGTTCAAGCTTGGATTCAACTTCTTTCTTCTCTATCAATACCCTTTTTGGGTAGTTTTCAATCTGCTTGACATAATCCTCTAG
Source organism: Alkalicoccobacillus plakortidis (assembly GCF_023703085.1). Classification (NCBI taxonomy): domain Bacteria; kingdom Bacillati; phylum Bacillota; class Bacilli; order Caryophanales; family Bacillaceae; genus Shouchella; species Shouchella oshimensis. Next base: position 100,524 of record NZ_JAMQJY010000006.1, read on the forward strand.
TTCTTCTTCAGAACAATCTGCATTAACCGTCATCGTAGAAAGCTCTGAAGCTAAGCGAACAAGTGAGTGATCCTCAATACTTTGAAGAAACTCTCTAGGGTTTGCCTCATTGCCTTTTCCATAATAAGCGAGTAAATACGCAAATAGTGCTTGATGTTCATCAACATTAAAAGCGGCTCCAAGGCGTTCCTGTATCCGCCAAGCAAGATCTTCATCATTCATCATCAAAACTAATAAAATCCGTTCAGCATTTTGGAATGCAGGCAAAAGTCGCTTCTGTCTAAATTGTCGAGTTGTGCTAACTGCTTTCTTTTCCAATGTTTCATTAGCAGTATACGTTTTCTTTGATTCCTTATACATTCGGTATTGCTCTTGTTTAAGAACCTCCAACGATAAAGAAAATTCATCAGCAAGCTGCCTGAGATAATGGTCACGTTCAATTGCTCGCGGAAGTTTAGCAAGCTCTTGTAATACTTCTTCAATATAGACCATTCTTTCTCCTTCATCTTGGAGATTTTTCTCCTGACGAAGATATCTCATCTTAAAGGCCATAACCGTTTGACTTGCCCCTATAACATCAGATTGGAATCGTTCTGGTCCGTATGTTCTAATGTAGTCATCGGGATCAAGTCCTTCCGGCATATGGGCTATACTAACCATACAGCCAGCCTGCTCTAGTACACTTGCTGATCGGAAGGCAGCGCTTTGCCCAGCTTGGTCAGAGTCATAGCAGATAAGTACCGTCTCAGCATTACGACGCAGCCGTTTTGCGTGTTCCTCGGTTAGAGCCGTGCCTAACGTTGCTACGCCGTTTTCAACACCTGCTCCCCAAGCAGCAACAACATCCGCTGCTCCTTCAAACAATACGGCAACATTCGACTTTCGAATGGCCGATTTAGCCAAGTGTAAACCGTACAAGAGCTTATTTTTTTGAAAAATAGGCGTTTCAGGGCTGTTTAAGTATTTCGGTTTACCTTCTCCAACAATTCTTCCGCTGAATCCAACAACTCTACCTTGAACATCCCAGATCGGGAACATTAATCTACTTCGAAACCGATCATACACCCCTTCAGATTTCTCTCTTTCCGCCAATAGGCCAGCCTCAACCATTGTAGTTGATTGAAATTCTTTTTTAAGCAAAAATGTGGAAAGGTTCTCCAGCCTACTGGAGCAAATCCAACTTGGAAGTGATTCAACTGTTCATTTGTGAATCCACGACTGTCCGCATATTCACGACCGGCTTTTCCTTCGTCAGTTAGCGCAAAAACACGCTGATAAAAGGTTGCGGCTGCATCGTGTCCTTTAAAAAGGTCACGAAAGCGCTCTGTCGATTGCGACTCGTTAGTTTGATACACTTCTTCAGGTAGTGAGATGCTTCCTTTATTCGCTAGATATTTAACCGAGTCTGTAAACGAAAATCCTTCATGCTCCCTCAGAAAGGTAAATACATTGCCTCCTGCACCACAGCCAAAACAGTGATAGACCTGCTTTTCTGGTGAGACTGAAAAAGAGGGTGATTTCTCTCCGTGGAACGGACACAGACCTGTATACTGTTTACCTTGCTTTTTAAGTTGTACATATTGGCTAATGACTTCCACAATATCACTTGATTTACGAACTTCTTCTATCTTTTCCTCAGGAATTCGGGAACTCATATACATCACCGTTCATAAATAAAATCTACCACAAGACAATAAGATTCGAGTTTTTTTTCTGTATTCCTTCTATTTTTGCAAAATAATCTTTAATTCTTTCACAAATCGATTTCGATCCTCCATTGTAAAAGGTTTTGGTCCTTTTGTGCGAATACCTCTTCTGCGTTTTTGAGCAGACTTATATCGAACCTCGAGTAACTGTTCAATTGTCTCTTCTAGGTACCTTTCACCCCTGGGAGAAATAGCTGTTACCTTTTTTCTAAGAAGCAGTGATGCCAAGGCGTGATCTTGTGTCACACAGATATCACTAGCTCTAATCTTATTCATAATATAGAGGTCCACAGCTTCTTTATCCGAATCGACCATGACTTGGCCAACTTCAGGAGGAAGAGTCATCATATGTGCATAAGACATCACAAACACAATTCTCAAATCAGGTTCGAAGCGGTAAGCAAGAATTTCTTCTTTTACAGGACAGGAATCTGCGTCAACAAAAAGGTGTGTGATCGTTTTAGTCTCATTCATTGTCTTTAGTTGATTCCACACTCCCTTAAAAAAATCCTGCTAAAAAGCAGAAAAAGTTGAATTTCGTCGAAAAATGTAAGGTAATAGCTGATTTATCTTCTTTTTACTCAAAGTATTCCTTACTATCATTACCAAAAAAACTGGAAAAAGTCTTGACTTTTCAAATTTATTTGTTCTCATTAAAAAATAGACCATTTAAATGTGAAATAGACATGAAATCACAATTCTTTATTATACGTAATAATTGTCCATTTGAACAGAGTTTTATCTTAGAACTCGTAAAATGAATGATAAAGGAAGCTCTTAGTGTCCATTTAAACACTAAGAGCTTCGATATAATCTCTTATTTGCGTTGAAACATATTTGAAATTAAGTTTGCCGTTTCTTCCACAGCTTTATTTGAAACATCCACTACAGGACATCCTATGCGACTCATTACTTTTTCAGAATAAGCAAGTTCTTCTTTAATACGATTAATATTAGCGTAGTTCGCTTCCGATTTTAAGCCTAATGCTTTAAGCCGCTCAGTACGAATACTATTTAATTTCTCAGGACTAATTTTAAGTCCAATACATTTTTGCGGAGAAATCTTAAAAAGTTCTGCTGGTGGCTCTACTTCTGGCACTAAAGGCACATTCGCAACCTTTAGTCGTTTATGAGCCAGATATTGTGATAACGGTGTTTTAGAAGTACGAGAGACACCAATTAGTACAACGTCAGCTCGTATAATACCTCTAGGGTCTCGTCCATCATCATATTTTACAGCGAACTCAATTGCTTCGACTTTACGAAAGTAATCTTCATCTAAGCGATAAATGACACCAGGCTCGTATCGGGGCTTTTTGTTCGTCAGCTCAGATACTTTTTGCAGCATTGGCCCGATTATATCAACGGTTTCCACATTTTCCTCTGCTGCTCGAATAAGTAAATAATCCTTCATCTCAGGAACAACAAGTGTAAACGCAATTAACGCTTTAGCCTGAGCTGCTAAACAAACGACTTCTTCAATCGTTCCTTTATCCTCGACATAGGGAATACGTCTAAGTTCTACTCCAGATCCACTAAATTGGCTTACGGCTGCTTTAACAACAAGTTCCGCTGTTTCCCCTACAGAGTCAGATACTACATAAACAATTGGACGATAAATCGTTTCCTCCATCAGAACATCTCCTTGTAAAATAAGCATTTGTTTTTCATTCGCTTAAATGGATTCATTATTAGCCAAGTCAACAAGTAAACTTGTGATATTTGTTTTGGTAATACGACCTGTTACTTCATATCCACTTCCATGAGTGACCTTTTTGACAATCGGCAGACCATCAATTTGTTTTGTAATGAGCTTTTTAGCGATATCTATAATAAAGTCATCACCATGACAAACGGTTATGTTAGGCATTCTAGTCATAATGACACCAACAGGGATTGTTTCAAGTGATTGCTGACCAAGACTTGCTCGCAATAAATCTTTTCTTGAAACAACTCCTGAAAGAGTGGCGAGTTTATCTACTACAAAAAGTGTGCCCACATCCTCGAGGAACATCGTCGTAATGGCTTCGTATACAGATGAGGACTCATTCACAACAACAGGTCTAGATTTGTAATGGTCCACAGTGATGGTTTTTACTTTGTCTGACAGAATTTGAGTATTTGATTTTCCTGTATAGAAATAGCCTACCCGTGGTCTTGCATCTAGGTAACCAGACATTGTTAAGATCGCTAGATCCGGTCGCAGTGTAGCTCTCGTTAACGAGAGCTTTTCCGCAATATGTTCCCCAGTAATCGGAGCGTTTTCTTTTACAATGGTAAGAATTTGTTCTTGCCTACTAGATAGCTCGATAGGAACTCACCGCCCTTTTCAATAACAAATATCCAACCTTTTAAAACACAATCTTTTGAAACAGAGCAAAGGCTTCGATTTCGGCAGCCAGCTGCTTCATCAGTTGAAGACGATTTTCTTTTACTTCTTTCTGATCTGACATAACCATAATATGTTCAAAATATTGATGAACAAGTGGCACACTCTCTTCTAATGCTTTGTAAGCCTCCGTTACTTGTCCTTGATCCTTATATTGTTTCAATGTTGATGATAAGGTTTTGTAACGATCATATAATAAACGCTCTTCATCTTTTTCAAACAAGGATGGGTTTATCTCAACAGTCGCTTCTGCTTTTTTGGCGATATTTGTGACACGGCTTAACGCTTCCACCACTTTCTTGAAGTTCTCGTGCTTACGAGCTTCTGAAAGTAACGCCGCCTTTGAAAACGTCCACGTAATCGTCGCCTGTTCATCTGTTAAAACAGCATCAACAACATCGTACTCTATGCCTTTATCAGAAAGAGCATATTTCATTCTTAACGTGAAAAATTCGTTCAACTGCTGAAGCAATTCTTCTTTATTTTCTATCTTCAATCCATGATCTTCTGCCGTTTCCACTGCAAGATTAAGTAGAGTATCTAGCTGGATGTCCAATTGTTTCTCTACAGCCATTTGTACTAGTCCTAACGCTTGACGTCTTAGGGCATAAGGGTCCTGAGAACCGGTTGGGATTAAACCAATTGCAAAACACGATACAATCGTATCAAGTTTGTCCGCCATACTTATAACCAAACCAATCTTAGTCTCAGGCAGACTGTCACCCGCAAAGCGTGGATAATAATGCTCTCTAATAGCTGTTGCAACTTCTGCTTTTTCTCCCAAATAGAGCGCATATTCTTCACCCATTAAACCTTGAAGTTCAGGAAATTCTCCGACCATTTGAGAAACAAGATCGAATTTACTAATAGAAGCTGCACGTTGTACAAATTCTTGATTGCTCTGAGAAAGGTCCAGATGAGTGGAAAGTTTGGCAGCAACATCCTTGATTCGTTTTACTTTATCTCCAAGGGAACCTAATTCTTCGTGATACACGATGGCATCAAGCTGTCTAACAGCTGCATCAATATCCATCTTTTGATCTTCTTTATAGAAAAACGCTGAATCCGAAAAGCGAGCGCGTAACACTTTTTCATTTCCTCTAGCAACGTTTTCTATGTGACTAGAATCGCCATTACGTACAGTTATAAAGTGAGGCAACAGCTTGCCTTCCATATTCTCTACTGGGAAATAACGCTGATGTTCCTTCATTGTTGTTAATAAAACGTCTTTTGGTAAGCTAAGAAATTCTTCTTCAAATTTCCCGCTTAAAGCAGTTGGCCACTCCACTAAGTTATTTACCTCTTCAAGCAATTCTTCATTTACAGGAATAACCCATCCAGCCTGCTCAGCTAGCTCTTCTAGCTGCAAGCGAATCGTTTGTTTTCGTTCCTCAGCATCAACTAACACAAACTGCTTTCGCATAAGCTCTTTGTACTCATTTGGATTCGTTATTTTCACGTCTTCACCTAAAAAACGATGTCCGCGACTACTGTCACCTGAATGAATGGACGTGATCGAAAATGGAATCACTTCTTTGCCGTACAATGCTACTAACCACTGAATTGGACGAGCAAAACGAAGACTGTAATCGTGCCATCTCATGTTTTTAGGGAAATGCATCGACGTAATTAAATCCTTTAATGCAGGCAGCAACTCAAGCGTTTTTTTCCCTTCTTGGAAAGTCTTCGCGAACACATACTCCGTTCCCTTAACTTCACTTGTAAATAACTCATCAGGTGAGACACCCTGACCACGAGCAAAGCCCTGAGCCGCCTTAGACCAGCTACCATCCTCTGCTACTGCAATTTTTTTAGCTTGGTCCACGTGATTCGCTTTCCAGATTTGGTTGACTGTCTTCTAAGTCTCGCACTAATATAGCCAAACGTCTTGGCGTCGAGTAGCCTTCAACTGCCACGTACTCCAGTCGCTGCTCTTTTAACCACTCTTCAACCAGTTGTTTTAACTGTTTAATGGATGAAGTGACAAATCGAGCCGGAAGCTCCTCCAGTCCAATCTCTAGTAAAAAATCATGCTTACTCATGGTTCGACTCCTCCTTTGCTTTTAACAGAGGGAAGCCAAGGCGTTCCCGTTCTTCGTAATAAAGTCTAGCAGCACGTCGCGCAAGTGTACGCACGCGACCAATATATCCTGTACGTTCGGTTACAGAAATGGCTCCTCGTGCATCTAACAGGTTAAAGCTATGTGAACATTTCAAGATATAATCGTATGCCGGTAAAACAAGCTGTTCATCTAATGCTCTGCCCGCTTCTTTTTCGTACGTTTGGAACAATGAAAAGAGCATCGTTGTATCCGATACTTCAAACGTGTACTTAGAATGCTCGTATTCGGCTTGACTGAAAATGTCGCCGTACGTAAATCCCTCAACCCATTCTAAATCAAACACGTTTTCTTTATCTTGAATATAAGAAGCAAGTCGTTCTAAGCCATACGTAATTTCTGCCGATACCGGACTTGCTTCCAGTCCACCAACTTGTTGAAAGTACGTAAACTGGGTAATTTCCATACCATCAAGCCATACTTCCCAACCAAGTCCTGCACAACCAAGTGTTGGATTCTCCCAATTATCCTCGACAAATCGAATATCATGCTCTAACGGATTTATTCCAATTTCCTTTAAGCTATCAAGATACAATTCTTGAATATTAAGTGGTGACGGCTTCATCACAACTTGAAATTGGTGATGCTGATACAGGCGATTGGGGTTTTCCCCATAACGTCCATCAGCCGGGCGTCTTGAAGGTTCAACGTACGCCACATTCCATGGCTCTGGGCCAATCGTTTTGAGTAACGTAAAAGGGCTCATTGTACCTGCACCTTTTTCCGTGTCATATGCTTGCATAATAATACAATTTTGCTTTGCCCAATATTGCTGTAATGTTAAAATCATTTGTTGTACGTTCATCGTACAGCCTCCTGTCATTAGTTCACTCGCATAAAGGCGGCAGCAAAAGCAAAAAGCTCCCGTCCCTACGCTGTAATCAGCGTAGGGACGGGAGCTTTTCCCGCGGTTCCACCCTACTTATCCGTACTCATTTGTACGAACCACTTTCGTTAGTTGTGCTCAGAAATGCCTTTCGCTGCTATCTGAATCTTAGGCTTACACCATCCCTAAGTCGCTTAAATCAGATTATTGCAGGTACTTCTTTTCATCAATGCACGTATTCATATTAGTAAAATCATACATAAGATCATACTACGTGTCAATATTCGGACCTAAATCCATACGTTCAAGTTGATCCAAAAACCGTCTAGACTTTAAGGTAACACCAGAGTATTCATCATAATAAGCACGAATGATCTGCTTAAGTTCCTGTTTGGTTTCTTTTTTTAATGAAATATTTCCGAGTCGATGCAAATTCATTTCATAGAAAAGACGTAGCAATCGAACCGTCTGAGATGAACATGGAAATGCATGCTCATCCCGATGCAAACAGGACCTACATATAAATCCGCCAAAGCGAATGGAAAACGCAACAGGTGTTTCCGTTGATCCACAACACACACATTGATCAAGTTGCGGGCTAATACCTGCAACATCAAGCATTTTCATTTCAAAGATTCGGGTAATAACCTCTGGGTCTGCCCCACTAGCCATCTTCTCAAGGCTTAGGTAAAGCCAATCAAATAGCCATAGATAACGTTGATTCTCTTCAGTAAGCTTATCTACCATTTCAGCGATATACATCGCGTAAGCGGCCAAGGTGAGATCCTCTCTGATTTTGCGGAAAGAACTAATGGTGTCCCCTTGGTTTAACGTACCTAATCCACTACCTTTATAAATGACAAAAGAGCCGTATATAAACGGCTGAGAAACAGCTGAGAGCTGACTTCTCGGTTTTTTAGCCCCTCTTGCCATTACACCTATTTTTCCTCGTTCTTTTGTATAAAGTGTGATAATTTTATTGGTTTCTCCGTAATCTACGGTTCGAATGACAATTGCTTCTACTCTATCTAACATCGTAACCACCTAGCTGTTTGTTACTGAGAGGATGAATCAAGCGTTATATCAGTTGTATTTTCTGACTCAATGCTTGCTTCTGAATCGCGCTCAAGCTCCTTGATTAATAAATACGTATCTAGATTTCCAGTATTAGTAAAAACTTTCCAAGATAAATCGAGCATGTCAGAATTCACTCCTTTGTCAAGAAATCGTTCCACCTGTACTCCTAGTTTCACCTGATTAAGTTAGAACATGTTAAGGAAATATTACTAAATCATAAACCTTGACAAACACTCACACGTTTAAATTGACATTTTTTCTCGGGTCTTTCTTTTTATGATAAGGCTTTCCCTACAAAAAAACAATGGCTAGTAACCCAACCATTGTTAAAAGTATTGTCCTATTTTTAGTATTCATCCGAGCGAAAACCAAAGTCTCGTAGCTGAGCTGTTTATTCCGCCAATCTTTCTCGACTTTGACCCAAAGTTCTAGAAATACCTTTGAACCAAGTAAGGCTTCAATATCGGCTCTAGCAAGTTTTCCTACTTCTTTTAGAAGTGATCCCTGTTTACCAATAACAATTCCTTTTTGTGAAGATCGCTCTACCACAATCGTCGCCTGAATATCGACCATATCTTTGTGTTCTCGCTTTTTCATCCGTTCGATGCCCACGGCAATTGAATGTGGGATCTCCTCATGTGTTAACTGAAGGACCTTCTCTCGAATTAATTCAGCAACAATAAATCGTTCCGGGTGATCTGTTACTTGATCAGCAGGATAATACTGCGGTCCTTCTTCCAGTTTATCTTTGATTTGATCAAGAAGGACTGGCACGTTATTTCCGCTTAATGCAGAGATCGGGATAATTTCCTTGAACTCATGTTTTTGTCTATATGTATCAATTAACGCAAACAGCTCATCTGGATGCACCAAGTCAATTTTATTAATAATCAAAAATGCAGGAGTAGATGTTTCTTTTAAGCGATTAATAATGTATTGTTCACCTGGTCCAAATGCCTCATTCGCTTCAACCAAATAGAGAATGATATCGACTTCTTTTAATGTGTCTTTTGCTACCTTCATCATAAAATCACCAAGCTTATGCTTCGGTTTATGAATACCTGGTGTATCAATAAAAACAATCTGTGCATCATTATCAGTAAATACACCTTGGATTTTATTACGTGTTGTTTGTGGTTTGTCCGACATGATCGCAACTTTTTGACCAATTACTCGATTTAATAACGTTGATTTACCGACATTTGGTCGGCCAATCAAACTGACAAAACCTGATTTATGCTCATTCTCGTGTTGATTACTCATTCATATCCCCCGCTTTAAATGCACCAGGCAGTAAATCTGCCACTGTAGTTGTAACTATTTTTCCATTTGTACTTCCTAAATATACTGGAACATTTGGTCCGCATAATTCCATCATCACTTGACGACAGGCTCCACAAGGTGAAACTGGCTCATCGGTATTTGCAATAACAGCAACTGCTTGTACCTCTCTATTTCCTTCTGAGTAGGCTTTATACAGTGCTGTTCTTTCCGCACAGTTTGTTAACCCAAATGAAGCATTTTCAATATTTGCCCCATGAAAAATCGTACCATCTTTCATAAGAAGAGCAGCTCCTACTGGGAAAGAGGAGTAAGGCACATACGCTTGCTTCCTCGCATTAGCTGCTTCTTCCATTAAATGATCATGCATAGATGTAACCCCTTTTTAATAAAATAGTATTTGTATAAATGGTGGGCCAAAGATTAGTATTCCTATAATAACAGCAAACACGCCATAAACAAACACAGCAGCTGCTGCCACATCCTTTGCTCGTTTGGCTAGTGGATGAAACTCCTCTGTATATAAATCAACCGTACGTTCTACAGCTGTGTTCATAATTTCTAAGGAGAACATACCTCCGATGACAAGTAATAAGACTAACCAATGCTCAAGAGGCAATGTTAACCACCAGGCCACTGCAAATACAACAATAGAACATATAAGATGTATTTGCATATTTTGTTCATATTTTATCACATGCTTAAGGCCATGTGCTGCAAATACAAAAGAACGTAGTAGACGTCTAAATCCCCTCTGATTCCTATCTGACAAGCCCATAACTTGTTAGGATCTCCTCCTGGCGGCCGAACATAATCTTCTCGTCTTGTTCATTTAGATGATCATACCCTAGCAAATGAAGAAAGCCATGAACGACTAAAAATCCAAGCTCCCGTTCAAATGAATGACCGTATTCTTCTGCCTGCATCGTTATTCTTGGAGTTGAAATAATAATATCACCGAGTAAATTAGGCATGCCTTCTATTAACTCAACTGAATCTTCCTCTCCTTCATTTAATGCAAAAGAAAGCACATCGGTTCCTCGATCAATCCCCCGATGTTCATTATTCAGTTGCCTTATCTCTTCATCATTTACAAAACTAACTGAGACTTCAATTTCTCCTTCTAGCTTTTCTAATTCAGAAGCATGTGTGAGTACTGCTGTGATAAGCTCAAGTTGTTTATCTGTTAACGTGTCAGTCTCGTCCATTGTTTCCACGAGTATCGCCATGTTCTTTCCCACCTTTTTTTATTTCATCCGGATATTCAATTCGCTGATGGAATGTCCCTTTTAAAGTCTCAAGCATGGATAGGGCAATATCATTTAACTCTCTTAATGTGATTTCGGATTCGTCAAATTGCCCATCTTCAAGCTTATCTTTAATAATTTTATTAACCAATGTTTCAATTTTGTCAGGTGTAGGTTTTGGCATTGATCGGACTGCCGCTTCTACGCTATCAGCAATAGCAACAATACATGCTACCTTATTTTGAGGTTTTGGTCCAGGGTAGCGGAACTGAGATTCCGGCAATGGCTGCTCAACTTCCTGGTTAGCTTTATGATAAAAGTACTTAAGCAAGCTTGTACCATGATGCTGCTCAGCAATTTCTACAATCTCTTTTGGCATTTTGTGCTCACGCAACAAATCTGCGCCATCATAAGGATGTGAGATAATAATGGTTTTACTTAACTGAGGTGAAATTTTATCATGAGGATTATCATGCCTCAATTGATTTTCAATAAAGAAATGTGGTCGCTTTGTTTTTCCAACATCATGATAATAAGCACCGACTCGTGCTAATAGTCCATTTTCACCAAGTCGTTCACAGGCTGCTTCCGCGAGATTACCGACAACTACACTATGATGATATGTACCTGGTGCTTCTGTCAATATTTTTCGGAGCAATGGATGATTTGGATTTGATAACTCAATTAATTTTGAGACGGATAAAATCGAGAATCCAGTTTCAAAAAAAGGAAGTAACCCAATTGTCAAAACGGCAGCCGCCACTCCTGAAAAAGCTGCACTTCCAAGATGGAAGCCTACTTCAATCCAATTATTCTGCATGCCTTTGATGAATAGTAATGTTAATACGGCAATGACATTGATACAAGCTACTAGAAAACCTGCTCTAAGAAGCCTTGTGATTCGATTTGAAGTGTTTAGAAATAACGCACCTGCCAATGAACTAATTAATAAATAGAAACCAAAGGTCACATTAAACGAAGATGCGCCTTCTTGGCTATAGAGCACTGTACCAACCGTTGCAAATAATACACTTGTAAACAAGGCGATCCTTGTATTTAAAAGTAGCGTCAAAAGCATGGTTCCAGCAGCTACTGGCACAACATAACCGATGCCAACAACTCCTAGCAGTTCCGTATAGCTTGTCACTTTCATCAAACAAGTAACAATCACAAAAACAAGGATATACATTAGAAAATGAGAGTTATTATTTCGTACGGTGGTATTCGATTCTTGGATGAAATAAAGCATCATACCCATTAAAATCAATACGAATAAGCCCAAGCCAATATAAGGGTAGAAATTAAGAGATTCATCTAATAACCCGACTAACCTCAGCTGAGCGTATGCTTCATTATTAATGACATCTCCTTGTTGAACAAGAAGTTGACCCTCTCTAATCATAACTGGCTCAACATTTTCAGCAGCTTCTTCTCTGAGACGCTCTGTTGAATCCCGATCATAAACGTAGTTTGGAATAATGGCGAACTGAGCTACTTCCACCATCGCATCTCGAAGTTTATTACTAACAGTTGAAATATTGATGAGCTCGTCCACTTGATCCTTTGCCTCTTCTAGATTATTCGCTTCAATTCGCTCACTCATTACCTCAAAAACAGTGTTTGATGTTGCTTCTTTAGCTAATACGAGTTGAGAATCCGAGGTCTCTAACAGGGTAAGAATAGTTGCATCTGACAACTGATTACTTGTGCCTGAAGAAAGGGCATCCTTTACACTCGTTAAACTCTCCTCTAACACGCCTTCTTCGTCAAACTCATCCTCTTCATCTGCGTCATCCACTGTGGGCTGATCCTTTTTCACCTGCATGATGAGTTCAAAGATATCATTTACGCGCCCACCCTGTGTTTCGGCATAACCTTGCTTTAGCACATAGTTTGGTTCTACATTCCGTACGGCTTCAGCTTGAAGTTCATCAGTAGCCTGACTATTTTCAATCGTAATGGGAGAGCGAATGTCCTCATCAGCCACATCAGACAAATGGATGTCCAGTTGCTCTGGAATTACATTGCTTAACATCATTAAATAAAGAAAAATGGCTGTTAAAAGAACAAGAATGGTTTTAATGTATCGATGTTGCTTTATTTCTTTCCACCATTGTTTTAACGATTTTGGTTGTTCTGCCACATAGTTCACCTCAGCTTTCGTTTTACATGTAATCAAAATATATAGTACCCTTTAAGAGAAGCAGACCAAACGAATTGGTCTGCTTACTGTTTGTTATCCATATGTATGTAGTTCTTCAGGGTCAGTTAGGAATTCTGCCCTGAAGTATCGTAGGCTTGAATAATTTGTTGCACTAATGTATGACGGACCACATCAGATTGCTGCAGGTATATCATGCCAATACCTTTCACATTCTTTAAGATCCCACAAGCTGTTTCAAGACCAGATTGTTTGCCTTTCGGAAGATCAATCTGAGTTAAGTCACCATTTATCACCATTTTTGAGCCGAAGCCTAGTCTTGTTATAAACATCTTCATTTGCTCTCTTGTTGTATTCTGCGCCTCATCCAAGATCACAAATGCATCGTCGAGTGTCCTGCCACGCATATACGCAAGTGGTGCTACTTCAATGGTTCCACGTTCCATTAATCTTGTTGTTTGCTCAACTCCAAGAACATCATGCAACGCATCATACAAAGGTCTTAAGTAAGGATCAACCTTTTCCTTTAAGTCACCTGGCAAGAACCCCAGACTTTCACCTGCTTCAACCGTTGGCCTTGTCAGGACAATCCTTTGTACGGCACCGTCTTTTAAAGCGTTAACTGCCATCACTACAGCTAAGTAGGTTTTCCCCGTTCCGGCGGGACCAATTCCAAACGTCATATCTTTTTTACGGATCTGTGTTACATAATGTTTTTGTCCAAGCGTTTTGGCACGAATAACCTTACCTTTTACAGAAGTCGCTATTTTTTCATCATATAGCTCGTATAGCTCATCCAATTGGCCTTTTTTGGCTAGTCCGCAAGCATAGACAACATCTCGTTCAGATACACTTAAACCTTTTCTTAAAAGGTGTAGCAGCGTTTGAAACACATCTGCCGTCTGTTTGATGCCTTCTTCGCTTCCTGTTACAGTCACCTCTTCACCTCTAGTGACTATTTGAACAGCTAAAGCTTCTTCTACCTTCTTTATATGTGAATCGTTTGGACCAAATAATAATTGTGTTTCATTTGTGTTTTTTGGCTCTAGATGGAGCATCTTGGTTTCTGACAAATCGCCTCAATCTCCTTGGATAATCGGTTTTTCCTTCGTAATATCTTCTATAACTTGATAGTGTATCGTTAGCTTCACTTTACCATTGTCAATGGATTCGTGCAAAAGTTTTCCGCTTTTGATCTCAGCATCTAAAGGGATCTGATTCATTAGTTCTTGTTCAGCTTGTTTCATTCCGATTTGCTTAGCCTCATCCTCCGTATACGTACGTTTATAGGAGTGGGTTTCATGAATTTCTCTATGTTTTAGCGCAACAGGAACTTCCAGCCAAATACATTTAAGGTTTTAACCTCTTCAAATTCTTGAACATTCTGGTATTTCGGCTTGCCAAAACCCCAAATCGGCACGTTAAAGTCATTAAAAGAAACAAAATAACGCGATGAGTGCTTGCCAGTTAATGTGGTAAACGAAGCCTCTAATGGAACGGTTACATTAGAAGTGTACCATATTTCTCCTAATACTTGTCCTTTTGTTGGCACGGTTTGTTGACTTTTTTTATTTGTGCCAATTATACCTGAGACTAAAAGATCTCCTGGCTGAACAAAGTCATTCACTTTCACTTCTGCATGACCATGTTCCACAAACATTTTGTAAATAACTGCTTTTTTCTTAGCTACTAAATGGCGTGGACTTAATAACTCAGCTTCTTCAGGCAGTTGATGTTCAACAATTTCAAATTCATAAATGGTGCCTTTTTGCCTGACTCCAATCCAGGTAGCGTCAGTTACTCTTTGTTGCATTTCCTGTTGAATTTTTTCCACAGGAGGAAGTGTCATTTGAAATGTGCCACGTTTGATCCCAAGTTCTAATGCAGCATTCTCTACTTCATTAGCTATTTTAGGTGACCCTCCTTTTACCTGTATACCCCAGACCATCTGAGAACATACCAGTATCAGAATGAAGAAGCTTACTACACCTAAGGTAAAACCAGTACGTTTTTTCATTTTTGCTATTAAAAATGGTCCACCTCTTCTTTTTTTAAAGAACATTTTGCATTCAAATTTTTTTAATAAAGACCTCATCATAGGAACATCTTCAAGCGCCAAATAAAAACCTAATCGATTTTCATCCATTTTTCTAATTGACCAAATAGCTAGTCCTTTATTTAAGCATGCATTTAACAGACGTTCCGTATAAACGCCTGTTATTTCAACAAATACGAATCCTTTAATATGCTTCATCCATTGATTTATCATATTTTCCTCCTTGTATATCCTCGTCTATAGTTAGGAGTCTTTATTTGTCTCATTGACATAAATAACTTGATCTATCCTTCCTTCTAGTAAAAGCTCTTCGGGGAAGATTGTTTTAATAACAAATTGATCTCCTTTTATCAGTACTTGGCCTTGCTTCAGCAATAGTCTTAGTTCCGTTTTCGAAAAACGTAACACTCCTTTATGGTTCTCAATATAGATATGCAATTGACCAATCATTGTAATTCTGGGCAGGTCCATCATGACATCTGCGGGAAGCTGCATATGCTGCATCATCCATTTCCGTACAGGTCCCATCAGTTTTCCCATGCACCATTCCCCCTCCATGTATGCTTATGTCATAAGAAAGGTGGATATCACCTGATTTTCGATACAGAAATTATGGGAACAGAAAAATATACTGAGATGTATGAGGATAACTCTAGAGTCAAGGAAGGAGAATTGTTAATTACTATGCTCACTGGATGTGGGGAAGTCTCGTCGGGAGTGCGTTGAACTAACTAATATAAATTACTTTTTGCTGAGGACATGCTGGGAATTGAGAGAAGGATGAGATGAAAATTCTTGTTTCAACTACTCTCCATCATTTTGATTTGGAGATCTATTGTTTCACTTTGGGCTCCATCGTTTTAATTCGGGAGGCTATCGTTTCACTTTGGGCTCCATCGTTTCAATTCAGGGGGCTATCGTTTCACTTTGGGCTCCATCGTTTCAATTCAGGGGGCTATCGTTTCACTTTGGGCTTCATCGTTTCAATTCAGGGGGCTATCGTTTCACTTTGGGCTCCATCGTTTCAATTCAGGGGGCTATCGTTTCACTTTACTTTCCATCGCCCCACTTTCACTCTCCGGAAATTTCACAAGTAACTCAACCCTACTTAAAAATCACAAAAAACATGGTTGGCTCTTATTTTTGATAATAAAAAAAACCGAAGCATCATGTTGTGAGTTAACCAACATAATGCTTCGGTTCTTAAATAGCTAGAACATTTCAGTTTTATTTTTGACGAGGCGGTGCAAATGATTGATGTGGGTTTCTGGAACGTGGTTTCCCTAGTACCTCTGCCCACACAACAGCTTTCATTGCTTCTTTGCTTGAGATATTCTTAAAGTTTAAATCAAGCTCCGACGATCTCGTCAAATCCTGGTTTGCAGCACTTACGCTTAATTGCTTTGAAGCTTTTTGTTGAGCTTCCTGTTTCTTTTTCTTCATTTCTTCTAAGCGTTGATACATCTCATCACGAGCATCTGGCTCTCTATGCTGTGACGGTGCATAAGTTTCTTGATTTTGCTCCTTAGGTTCAACTCGAGTTGGTTCAGTCTTCACTTCTTCTTGATTAAAGATGTCGCGCCAGTCAATTTTGCCTGGTTCTTCTTTAGCAGAAGTGGGCTGATGCTGCCCTTGTTGGTTTTGTCTTTGGTTGGTTTGCTGTCCACCTTTAGCCATTCGACCTAATAAACTAACTAGACCAAATATAGCTATCACTAAATAAAGTGGGTTAGAAAACAATAATGAAATCAGCTGTTCCAATGATAATCCCTCCTTTGCAAAGGAAAGGCAATTTAGTTGTTGTCTTTATTTGTGTCATTGTCATCTGTTGATTTACTGATTGAATCTCTCATATCCGTATCGGCCATGACATTTTGATAATTCATGTAATCCATGACACCCATACGTCCTGAACGTAATGCTTCTGACAAGGCTAATGGTACTTCTGCCTCTGCCTCCACAACTTTCGCACGCATTTCTTCTACACGGGCTCTCATTTCTTGCTCTTGTGCAACAGCCATCGCACGACGTTCTTCTGCTTTTGCCTGTGCAATGTTTTTATCTGCTTCAGCTTGGTCTGTTTGTAGTTCCGCACCGATGTTCTTACCGATATCAATATCAGCAATATCAATTGATAGGATTTCAAATGCTGTACCGGAATCTAAGCCTTTTGAAAGAACAGTTTGTGAGATCATGTCTGGATTTTCAAGGACTTTTTTGTGATTATGTTGAGAACCAATTGTTGATACGATTCCCTCACCAACACGGGCGATAACTGTATCTTCACAAGCACCCCCAACTAGACGATCAATGTTTGCACGAACGGTAATTCTTGATTTAGCTTTGATTTCAATCCCGTCCATAGCCACACCAGCAATAAATGGTGTTTCAATTACTTTTGGATTTACACTCATTTGTACTGCCTCTAAAACGTCACGTCCAGCTAAATCAATCGCTGCCGCACGCTCAAATGGTAATTCAATGTTCGCACGTTGTGCAGCAATTAGTGCGTTAACAACACGGTCAACGTTACCACCTGCTAAATAGTGACCCTCAAGTCTTGAGGTATCCAAATCAATACCTGCTTTAACTGCTTTGATTAATGGATTTACTACTCGTGCAGGTACAACCCGACGAAGCCTCATTCCAATTAGTTCAAAGATACTGATTTTTACTCCTGCTGCAATGGCTGAAATCCATAGTGCAACAGGAACAAAAGTGAATAGTACAGCAAGAAGTATGATTACAACTGCTATAGCGATGAGAATAAATATTGTTCCTTCATCAAATGGCATCCTTTATTCCTCCTTATGATTTTGGTCAGGCTTCACTTCACGAACCACAATGCGTGATCCAGAAGTGTAGACAACCTTTAGTAAGCTACCTTGTTCAATATATCCACCCTCTGATACAACGTCAAGACGTTCTTCACCAAACTGAGCCGAACCACCTGGTCTCAGTATAGTCAAAGCCCTGCCATGCATAGAGATTAGCTCACTTTGTGTTTCATTTGAAATATATCCTTCTTCGGTTGTTGTTGCTGCATCTAAAACCATCTTCTTCCAAGGACCTCGGTTACCAAGATACCTAAACAAGGTAACAGCCGCTACGATTGATACAGCTAATGCTACCCCAATTGCTAAGAGCATAGTAGCCGTCGAGAAGGATGCTAGGAACATGCCACCAATCATTGCAGCTACACCAAGCACCCCAAAAACCCCAAAACCTGGAACAAAAATCTCAATCACAATGAGAACGACACCAACAGCAAAGAGAATAATGGCTTCCCATCCTGCAAAACAGCAAATAAATGGCCGAAGAAAAAGAGCCCAAGAGCTGAAAGTCCTACCATTCCTGGTATACCAAATCCCGGAGTATATAACTCAAGCACTAATCCAAGACTCCCTAGTGTCAAAAGAATAGGAATTACAATTGGATTTGTTACAAATCGAGCAATTTTTTCAGCAAAGCTTACCTCTGAATACTCGATAGCTGCACCTTCTAATCCAACATCATCCAAGGCAAGCAATTCTTCAATTGAACTTGCTGTTCCTTCTGAGTAGCCAACTTCAATTGCATCTGCTGCACCTAAAGTTAAGAATGTACCTTCTGGAGAGTTATACTTAGGAAGATCATGATTCGTGCTAGCCATGGCTAATGCAAAAGCAGGATTACGACCATTTTTTTCTGCGGCATTTTTCATTTGATTTAACCAGTACGATTGTGCCTTATCCTCAGCCGCATTCCCTGAACCATCAATCACACCAGCTGCACCCATACTACCTTGAGGGTGCATGACAATACGATCTGCATTCAAAGCAATATACGCGCCAGCTGAGATTGCATCCGGGTTTACGTAAGCAGTAATCTCTGTTTCTGTCTGATTTAATAGTTGAGCAATATTTCCTGCAGCATCAACAGCACCACCTGGGGTATCAATATCAAGGATAATATGGTCAGCCCCATTACTTTCAGCATCAGAGAGAGCACGCTCAAGAAATTTTTCAAGCCCTCGTTCAACCGTCTGCTCTATCGGAATCACAAAAACAGTTGATTGATCATCTTCTGTATCTGCCACCATAAAGAGTTGAACAGGAACAAGTAAAAAACCAAGGAAAATAGCAGCAAGTGACAAGGACAATATTGCCTTACTACTCCAATTCACCTTCTCCCCCCTCTCCAGTCGTATGATAATAGTATGTACGTATGAGCAAGCGTTTGGTTTCAACTTATTATTCACAAATATTTTATTTATAATAATAAATGTGTAAATACACTGGTTCCACCTTTTTCTACTCCTTCTAAGTGTAGCACGGATAAAGCAATCGATTCCACTTTTGTGAGGTGACGCTTTCATGACAGTTTAACAAACGACAAAAAGCCGGCCTCACAAGGAGACCGACTTTGAATAACATTTAATTATGATAATGATTCTAGAACAAGACGATTAATAACAGATCCATCTGCCTTACCTTTAACCTTAGGCATAATGGCGCCCATTACCTTACCCATGTCCGATTTTTGCGAAGCACCGGTTTCGGCAATCGTTTCTGTAACAATTTGTCGTACTTCTTCCTCAGTAAGCTGCTCGGGCAAATATTTATGAAGAATAGCAATTTCCTCACGTTGCCGTATCGCCAGATCTTCACGACCTGCCTGCTCAAACTCATGGAGGGAATCCTTGCGCTGTTTAAGCTCACGATTCAGCACCGTTAGGCTATCTTCTTCAGATAAATCATGTCCCAATTTAATCTGCTCATTCTGAATAGAAGCTTTAACCATACGTATTACAGAAAGTTCTAGTTTGTTTTTACTCTTCATCGCCAACTTCATATCCTGGTTTAACCAATCAAGAAGAATCAGGTGAATCCACCCTCTCAAAAGAAACTACTTAGAATTTACGTTTTCTAGCGGCTTCTGATTTCTTTTTACGTTTCACACTAGGCTTTTCATAGTGCTTACGCTTTTTAACCTCAGCCATCGTTCCCTCTTTAGAGATAGACTTCTTAAAGCGACGAAGTGCAGCATCAATCGATTCGTTTTTGCGAACGCGAGTTTCTGCCATGATATTTCCCTCCCTCCGAAAACAACCAAGCTCAAGACGCATTCGTTACCTAATACACGTCTTTAACTATTATAATATATATGATTATAATCGGTCAACACTAATTCGGCAACCCTAAACCTTTAATTTGTGCGTTTTCATCATCTTTTCTTTTCAATTTAAACACTATACATGAAACTCAGCTCTTGTCCATAGATATGATAAAGAGGTGAAGGCATGTTCACAGAGATTAGTACCCGATTCATCGCATATTTAGCGATATTTTTATTTGGCCTTATTGTAATGAGACACGGTTTGTTTCAGCTTGCTCAGGCAAAATTGCAAGTATTACTTACAGAAATAACGAATTCAGCATGGAAAGGAATGTTAGCTGGTATTTTCATTACTGCTCTTCTACAAAGTAGTTCAGCCGTTATGGTGATGCTTGTAGGATTAGTTGCTGCCCGCTTAATCCCTTTTACTCATACAATTGGAGTGATACTTGGAGCCAACATTGGAACAACCGTCACAGCTGAACTCATCACTTTCCAAATTGGTTCTCATGCTTTGTGGCTGTTAGCTGTTGGCATGCTCTTATTACTATTTCGTTATGCAATCTGCTATTCAATGGGCTGTCTCTGCGTTGGTCTAGCTTGTTTATTTTTGTCGATGAGTGGATTATCATCATTGGCCGAACCAGTCTCCACTTTTTCATTTACACAAGACCTTTTCCAGTGGGCAGCTTCGCATTCTGCATATGGAGCCATTCTTGGTGCCATTTTAGCAGCTATTGTTCAATCGAGTACGGCATGTATCGCGATTGCAATGGGTTTTTTAGCAGACCAAAGTATGACGCTACCTACAGCCATCGCAATTATGATTGGTTCTAATATTGGCACATGTTTAACTGCTCTTTTGGCGAGCATTGGTGCTGGGCCATCTGCACGACAGGTAGCCTATGCAAACATTTGGCTAAATGCACTAGGAGCTATTTTATTTCTGCCGTTTATTAATGGACTGGCTTCAATTTCCATGATGTTATCATCAGACCCTGCGACTCAATTGGCGCATTCAAGTGTATTGTTTAATGTAATCTGCTCAATTCTACTTCTCCCACTTGTAAGACCGTTTACGTGGTTTGTTAGCGCTTTGCATGGCAATAGACTGTAAGAACTCCTCCTATAAGTCATAAAAAAGGAGTAGCTGACAAGATAAAATGTCTGCTACTCCTTTACATATGTTTGTCCGTCTTACTTAATAACTGCTCCCGCCTTGCTGACCGTTCATTATGGCCACACCAGAGCTTGCACCTATTCGATTAGCACCAGCTTGAATCATTTGTTCTGCATCTTCTAGGCTTCTTACGCCACCAGAGGCTTTTACACCAATGTTAGGTCCGACTGTTTCGCGCATTAATTGAATATCTGCTACAGTCGCTCCACCAGTTGAAAAACCAGTCGATGTTTTAACAAAGTCAGCTCCTGCTTTAACGGAGATTTCACAAGCCACTTTTTTCTCTTCATCCGTCAGTAAGCATGATTCAATAATCACCTTAACCAACGCGTGACCTTCTGCAGCTTGAACAACAGCATGTATATCTTCTTCTAGTGCCTGTTGATTGCCTGCTTTTAAGGCAGCGATATTAATAACCATATCAACTTCTTTTGCTCCGTCTTTAATCGCCTGAGTGGTTTCAAAGGCTTTTGTTGCTGTTGACGATGCGCCCAAAGGAAAGCCAATCACCGTGCAAACTTTTACTTCTTCAGACTCTTTTAAAAGCTCAGAAGCGAGCGGTACCCATGTTGGGTTCACACATACAGATGCAAACGTATGAGTTAAAGCTTCTTCGCAAAGTGTACGAATTTGTTCCTCCGTTGTATCAGGTTTTAGTGCTGTATGATCAATCATGTTTGCTAAGTTTAGCTGTGCCATAAAATGACCCCTTTACAATTAATAGTTTGCTGCAGTTTGTTTTACTTGATCATCTTGAAGTACACGAACAAAATCCGCTTTATTAACTGGATAGCCCGGCTCTGTTAGCTTCACCTTCACTATTTGACCAATATATGCTTCATCTAATTGCACACGCACTCGTAGATAGTTATCTGTATACCCAACAAGCATATCCGAGTGCTCTTGGTCCACTTCCTCTGGAATCATTTCAAGCACTTCATTGTGAAACCTTGAAGCATACTCTTTTGCAAGTTGATCCGACAATTCAATTAATTGATGAACACGCGTATTTTTGATTGCTTCATCCACCTGATCATCCATTCTAGCTGCAGGTGTACCTGTTCGTTTTGAATATGGAAAAACATGAAGCTCACTAAACTTATGTTTGGCAATAAAATCATACGTCTCTTGAAACTCTTCTTCTGTTTCACCAGGAAAGCCAACAATAACATCAGATGTTACAGCAAGACCAGGCAACGCTTCTTTTAAACGCTCTAAGCGCTCAGCAAAAAAGCTCATAGTGTACTTACGTCTCATCCGCTTTAGAACCGTATCGGAACCCGATTGTAACGGTATATGCAGGTGACGAACAACTTTCTGCGAATCATTGATTACTGCAATCACTTCATCAGTCAATTGACTTGCCTCAATCGAAGATATACGAATTCGTTTAAGTCCTTTAACCTGTTCTAAATCACGTAATAAACGTGCTAGGCTATAGTCCTTCAAATCTTCCCCATATCCACCTGTATGAATGCCTGTAAGTACAATTTCTTTGTAACCTGCTTCAACTAATTGATTTGCTTGCTTAATAACATCCTCTGGTTGTCTAGATCTCATTAGACCTCTTGCCCAAGGAATAATACAGAAGGTACAAAAGTTATTACAGCCCTCTTGTATCTTCAAAGAGGCACGGGTACGATCCGTAAAAGCAGGAACATCTAATTCCTCGTAGACACGAGATTTCATGATGTTACCGACACCATTAATCGGTTTACGTTCTTTTTTAAACTCTTCGATATAGCCAATCATTTTAGTTCGGTCTTGAGTCCCAACAACAATATCCACACCAGGGATCGCCATAATTTCAGCTGGTGACGTTTGTGCATAACATCCCGTCACACAGATTACGGCGTCAGGGTTTTTACGAATGGCTCTTCGTATTACTTGTCTGCTTTTTTTGTCACCCGTGTTGGTCACTGTACAGGTATTAATCACATAGACATCCGATGCTTGTTCGAACTCTACTTTTTCATAGCTTTCGCTTTTAAATAATTGCCAGATGGCTTCTGTTTCATAATGATTCACTTTACATCCTAAGGTATGAAACGCAACCGTTGCCATACTCTTCACCTCATTAATTCAAAATGGTACGAAATTGCCGCTAACACGGCTAGCGACGCTGTTTCTGTACGTAGGATTCTTGGTCCAAGACCACATGCTAACGCACCTGCTTGTTCAAACATTACAATCTCTTCTTCACTAAATCCACCTTCAGGCCCAATTAAAATCAACAAAGAATCCCCTGGATCTAACCTTTGTAATTGGTCAACTAAAACAGATCTCTCACCTACTTTAGCTTGCTCTTCAGCGAGCACAAGACACGCTGAATACTCACTAAATCGCTCAATGACTTGTTTAGTAGAAGCACTCGGATAAATAACAGGAATTGATAAGCGGTAAGACTGCTCAGCCGCTTCTTTTGCAATTTTCTCCAGTCGCTCAATCTTTTTTGCGCTCTTTTTCGCATCCCATTTCACAATTGAACGAGCTGCAGAAAAAGGCAAAAATCGAGATGCGCCGAGTTCTGTCCCTTTTTGAATGATCAGATCCAAGCTTATCCCCTTTTGGTAGACCTTGAGCGATAGTAACCGATATTGGAAGCTCTGTCTGAGTAAGTAGCTCCTCAGATATAGAGGCTGTTACCTCAGTTGTTGCAACTGAATCCAACGAGCATACAACGACTCGCTGCTCTTGGTTAATGCAAACAATCGTATGACCAGGTTGCATACGCATCACCTTGCTAATATGCGCTGCATCATCCCCAATTATCGTTACTTGCTTGTCCGTCATCTGTTCATTTGATACAAAATAACGTTGCATTAGGCTAATTCCTCTGGTTTTACTGCGGTAATTGCTACCCAATCATCCATTTCAGTTACTTCTCTTATTTCAAAACCCGCTTCTATCAACGCGTCTTTTACTTCTTGCTTTTTACGCTTGATAATACCTGAGGTGACATATGTACCACCTGCACGCAAGATTTTGTATACATCCGTTGTAAATGATGTAATAATCTCAGCTAAGATATTTGCAACAACAAGATCATATGAATGAGGTTCAACACCTTTTACCAAATCATTTTGCTTTACAGATATAACTGAAGAAGCTTGATTTAGCTCGACGTTACTTCGTGCACTTGTAACGGCCACATCATCAAGATCAAACGCATCTACCTTAGATGCTGAGAGTTTCGCGGCAGCAATCGCAAGCACACCAGAACCCGTGCCTACATCTAAGACACGGTCATCTGGGGTAATTGTTTTTTCTAATGCTTGAATAGACAGAATAGTTGTTGGGTGAGTACCCGTTCCAAACGCCATACCAGGATCCAATTCAATAATCATTTCACCTTCATTCGGCGAGTACTCTTCCCAAGTTGGAATAATGGTTATTTGGTTTGAAATTTTAATGGGATGATAATACTTTTTCCAGGCAGTTGCCCAATCTTCTTCATCCACTTCCGAAACTGTAACCGCATTTTTACCGAGATCAATCTGATGAGCAACAAGTCCATTAATCTCTCCCTTTGTTTCCTCAATCGTTTCATTTAGAAAACTATTTACAGGAAAGTAGGCCTTAACAATAACCCCTTCTTTGGGATAATCATCAGGTGAAAGTTCATAGATCTTCCCATATTCTAAATCCCAATCTTTCACTAAGTCACTTGGATCCTCAATGACGACACCACTTGCACCAGACTGATGAAGAATATGACAAACCGGTTCTACAGCTGATTGTGTTGTATGAATACTGAACTCTGCCCATTTCAAGCTTAAATCACTCCCGAATTTCGTTTAATACACTCATTACTCGCCTTTAAAAGCTCGTTTCACTTTCGCAAAAAATGAATCCTGCTCTTCAATCGTATGACTACCGTTTGTTTCAGCAAACTCTCTCATGATGTCTTTTTCTTTTTCACTAAGGTTTTTAGGTGTAACAACACGTACAATCACATGTTGATCTCCTTGCCCACGACCATGGACATTTGGAACACCTTTGCCACGAAGTCTGAAGTTTGTACCTGTTTGTGTTCCTGCAGGTATTTTTAATTTAATTTTTCCATTTAAAGTTGGCACTTCAATTTCATCACCTAAAGCTACCTGTGTAAATGTTAATGGCATTTCGCAATGAATGTCTTCACCATCTCGCTCAAAGAACTCATGTGATTTCACGTTGAAGACAACATATAGATCGCCTGCCGGTCCGCCGTTTGCTCCTGCTTCCCCTTGACCAGACACACGCATTTGTTGACCATGATCGATACAGCTGGAACTTTCACACTGATCTTCTTGCGTTTGCGTACTTTCCCTTTACCGGCACATGTTGAACATTTGTCCTTTATCATCTTACCTGTACCTTCACAGTGATTACACACTCTGCGGTTTACAACTCGACCAAATGGAGTGTTTTGTTCAACATTTAATTGACCAGATCCTCCACAGTGTGAACATGTCTCAGGTTTTGTTCCAGGCTTAGCACCGGAACCAGAACATGTATTACAATTTTCTTCACGAGGAATTTCAATTTCAGTGTCTTTACCAAACACTGCCTCTTTAAATTCTAATGTCATTGTATATTGTAAGTCCGCTCCTTGACGTGGACCATTCGGGTTACGTCGGCCACCACCGCCACCAAAGAACATATCAAAAATATCATTAAATCCACCAAAATCTCCACCTGCTCCACCGCCGCCAAAGCCTTGGTTAGGATCAGTATGTCCAAATTGATCATATTGAGATTTCTTCTGTGGGTCACTTAATATATCATACGCTTCTTTTACTTCTTTAAATTTCGCTTCAGCATCGTCAGCTTTGTTCACGTCTGGGTGATACGTACGTGCTAGCTTTCTATAGGCTTTTTTAACCTCATCAACAGATGCGTTTTGGTCTACCCCGAGTACCTCATAGTAATCTCGTTTACTCACGTCATCCACTCCCGCTTCTTAAAATACGCTAAATACTCATAACGTTCATCATATCATCTCTATGCTAAAAGGCGCAAGATGCGCTTCACTCATAGAAAAAGCCAAAGCCATACATGCTGACTTTGACTTTTTCAATAAGAGTCTTCATTTCTAAATCTTAGTTGTCTTTTTTGTCTTGATCTTCATCAGTAACATCTTCGTACTCAGCATCAACAACAGTATTATCTTCAGACTGAGCTTGTTCTGCTCCGCCCTCTTGCTGGCTTTGAGCTGCTTGAGCAGCCTGCTCATACATTTTAGTCGTTAAAGCCATCACGATTTCTTGAAGCTCATCCTTAGCTGTACGGATTTCTTCAATGTTATCTGCTTCGATTGCTGCCTTTAACTTCTCTTTAGCCGCTTCAGCTTTGTCTTTTTCTTCTTGCTCAACATTATCACCTAAGTCTTTAAGTGTTTTATCCGTTGAGAATACAAGTTGATCTGCTTCGTTACGAAGTTCTACTTCTTCACGACGCTTTTTATCTTCTTCAGCGTTTGCTTCAGCGTCTTTTACCATTTGTTCAACTTCTTCATCAGAAAGACCTGAAGATGATGTAATTGTAATTGACTGCTCTTTGTTTGTTCCAAGATCCTTCGCTTTAACATTCACAATTCCGTTAGCATCAAGATCAAATGTTACTTCGATTTGTGGAACACCACGTTGTGCTGGTGGAATATCAGCTAATTGGAAACGTCCCAATGTCTTATTGTGAGCAGCCATTTCACGCTCACCTTGAAGTACATGAATATCAACAGATGGTTGGTTATCAGCAGCTGTAGAGAATACTTGTGATTTAGATGTAGGAATGGTTGTGTTACGATCAATTAGCTTTGTGAACACTCCGCCCATTGTTTCAATTCCAAGAGATAGTGGTGTTACGTCAAGAAGTACAACGTCTTTAACATCTCCAGTTAATACACCTGCTTGAATTGCAGCACCAAGAGCTACTACTTCATCTGGGTTAACACCTTTGTGAGGGTCTTTTCCAGTAAGCTTTTTGATCTCTTCTTGTACAGCCGGGATACGAGTAGACCCACCAACTAGTACAACTTTATCGATCTCACCAGCAGAAAGACCAAGCATCCTGCATAGCACGGCGAGTTGGTGCAAGCGTACGCTCAACAAGATCAGCAGAAAGCTCTTCAAACTTCGCACGGCTCAGGCTGATTTCTAAGTGTTTTGGTCCAGTAGAATCAGCTGTGATAAATGGAAGTGAGATTTGTGATTGAGTCACACCAGACAAGTCTTTTTTCGCTTTTTCAGCAGCATCTTTAAGACGTTGCATAGCCATCTTATCTTGAGAAAGGTCAATACCATTATCTTTTTTAAACTGCTCAACTAGATAGTTAATGATCACTTCATCAAAGTCATCTCCACCTAGCTTGTTGTCTCCAGATGTTGCTTTAACTTCAAAGAATCCTTCTCCAAGTTCAAGAATCGAAACGTCAAATGTACCACCACCAAGGTCATAAACAAGGATCGTTTGATCTTCTTCTTTTTCAAGACCATATGCAAGTGCAGCCGCTGTTGGCTCGTTCACAATACGATCAACTTGAAGTCCAGCAATTTTTTCAGCATCCTTTGTTGCTTGACGCTGAGAATCATTAAAATAAGCCGGAACGGTAATAACTGCATTTGTTACAGTTTCACCAAGATATGCTTCAGCATCTGATTTAAGCTTCTGAAGAATAATTGCAGAAAGCTCTTGTGGCGTAAACTCATTTCCTTCAATTGTTTCTTTGTAGTCTGTTCCCATATGACGCTTGATAGAGATAACAGTGTTTGGATTTGTTACAGCTTGACGCTTGGCAACTTCCCCAACTAATCTCTCACCGTCTTTAAATGCGATAACAGATGGAGTTGTACGGTTACCTTCTGGGTTAGGGATAACAGTTGCTTCCCCACCTTCCATTACTGCCACACATGAATTGGTTGTTCCTAAGTCAATTCCGATAATCTTACTCATGACGGATCTTCCTCCTAATAAAAATTGTATTTAGTCTTATGCGTTTACTTTCACCATAGAAGGACGTAATACACGGTCCTTTAGCTTATATCCTTTTTGTAATTCTTCTACGATTTGATTAGATTCAAATCCTTCCTCTTCAACCTGCATAACAGCTTGATGTAAATGAGGATCAAAGGTTTCGCCAACTGTTTCAATAACAGTGACACCTTCTTTTTTTAATGCTTCTTGAAGCTGGTTGTACACCATGTTTAATCCTTGAGCTAGTGATGTAGCTTCCTCTCCTTCTGGATTCACAGAAAGGGCACGCTCAAAGTTATCAAGTGCCGGAAGTAATTCTTCTACAAAACCTTGTGCTCTGTATTTAGCCGCTGATTCTTTTTCTTCACGAGAACGTCTGCGGAAATTATCATAGTCTGCTTGAACACGTAATAAGCGGTTGTTCAGCTCAGCAACTTCAGCCTGATGAGCAGCTTCAACAGATACTTCATCTGCTTCTTCTTGCTCTTCAATAACCTGACCTTCCATCACATCAGCCATTTCCTGCTCTTGTTCTTGCTCTTTTTGTTCAGCTTTTTCTTGTTGTTCATTCTCTTTACTCATTGTTACATTCACCTCCATAAAACCTTAACTATGTATTGATGACTAGGACGGACAAAGGTACGCCCTAGTCACTATTACCAATTAGAGTGTTATTGATACAACTTCGTCAATAACCTTGTTAAATCCTTTGATAGATAGTCAACAACTTTAATTGCCCGATGATACTCCATACGGGTCGGGCCAATAATACCAATTGTCCCAACATGCTGATTACCGATTGAATAATCTGCGGTAATCATACTGCAGTCATCAAACGCTTCAAGGTTGTTCTCATGACCAATTTTTACTTGCAAACCCGTTTCCTGTGTTCGCAAAAGCTGATGCATGCTTTGATCTTCTTCTAACACATTAAATAGTAAGCGCACCTTATCCAAATCCCTAAACTCAGGTTGATTTAAGATGTTGGTTTTACCGCTATAAAACACTTTGTGCGGACGCTCAATCGCAAAAGATAGCTGCAAACTTTCTAACAAGGAATCGTACGCTGTTACATGCTCTCGCATCACATGAGCCATCTCAGTTTGAATGGCAGACTGGAGCTGATAAAGCGGAATGCCCATTAATCGCTTGTTCATGATGTTCACGACACGTTCCAAATCAGCTGGCCCAACACTTTCTGATAAATGAAGCATCTGATTCTCTACATGTCCTGTAGTGCTTACTAGGATCAAAATAGCTTTTTCAGACGACAGTGGAACAATCTGCACACTTCTCAATCTAGCATCTTCCATTTCTGGCCCAAGAACAATTGAAATGTAACTGGTCATCTCTGAAAGAATTCTTGCTGACTGTCTAAACATTTCTTCAAGCTCTTGCGCTTGAGATGAAAAGACCGTGTGAATACTTTCCTTTTCCTTCACTGTCAAACGATGTGGCATCAACAAATGATCTACATAAAATCGATAACCTTTTTGTGACGGAATTCGACCAGCAGAACTATGTGGCTTCTCTAAGAAACCGAGCTCTTCAAGATCGGACATGTCATTTCGAATTGTTGCAGGACTAAAAGAAATGTCATGGCGCTTTGAGATGCTGCGTGAACCAACTGGCTCTGCAGAACGAATATATTCATCAACTATCGCACTCAAAATGGACAACTGTCTCTCTGTCAGCATCCCGAATCACCCCTGTTAGCACTCTCTAATTACGAGTGCTAATTCTATTGATAAGTTATCAAATAGGTCAGAGTTTGTCAATATGAATGCATCTAGAAAAAGAACTTAATTATTCCCTACTTCAACTTCATCCAAAACGGCTAAAAATGATTCAAATACTTCATTGCCAAGTAGAAGTCCCTCACTCGTTAATCGAAGTGATCCGTGGTGGTATTCAAGCAGTCCATTTTTGAGGTGTTCATCAAGCTGCTTTTGATACACTTCCTCAAAACGAACCCCATATTGAGTGTGGAAGGTGTCTGGATCTAATCCTTCCCGTTTACGTAATCCAAGAAACATGGCTTCCTCTAACTGCTCAACTTTCGTAACCTGATGAGTGTTCAACCTAGGAGGCTTACCCGATTCTACAGCGGCAATATATTGATTAACAGGTCCGATATTCTGATAACGTACTCCGTTTATATAACCGGAAGCTCCTGCTCCAAAACCAAAATATGAAGCATTGTCCCAATAAACAATATTATGTTTGCTCTCAAGTCCGTCTTTAGCAAAATTACTGATCTCATATTGTGTATATCCAGCCTCACTACTCATGGCTCTGAGATCTTGATACATTTGGACCTCATGCTCCTCTGGAGGAAGCTGCAATGTCCCTTTACGTTGTCGGTTAAAGAAGACCGTTTTCTCTTCAATTTTTAGCGAGTAGGCAGAAATATGTTCAACATCTAATTCAAATGCCTGCTTTAATGTATCGCGAAATGACTCCGGTGTTTGTTTAGGTAGACCAAACATAAGATCAATGGAGAGATTTCGAAAGCCTACTTTACGGGCGGTTTTTACGGCTTCAATGACACTATCGGCACGATGGGTGCGTCCAATCATTTCTAATAACTGAGTATCAAATGTCTGTACACCAATACTCAACCGGTTTACACCTGCATCAATTAGCGCTTGAAGCTTGTCCTCCTCCGCACTATCAGGGTTTACCTCTACCGTCCATTCCTTGACGTGATCAAGCGAAAAGATTTCTTTCATTCCTTTAAGTAAATAAGAAAGCTGATCTGCCGTTAATGCCGTTGGTGTTCCTCCACCAATGTAGATCGTTTGAATATCTTTTGATGGATATTCAGCTTGATCTTTTTTCATTTCTAAAAGCAGTGCATCCAAATAGCTCTGGACGGGCTGGTTCTTCAAAAATACTTTATTAAAATCACAGTAATGACAAATATGTTCGCAAAAAGGAATGTGGACATATATTGCTTGATGATTCATAAAGCCCTACCTCCTTATCCCTTTTAACATGGTAAAAAGCCGGCAGAAGCCAAGCCTTTTCCCGTTTATTCATCCATACGCAAGACTGCCATAAAGGCCTCTTGAGGCACTTCTACATTCCCGACAGATTTCATTCGTTTTTTACCTTCTTTTTGTTTCTCTAAAAGCTTACGTTTACGTGAAATATCTCCACCATAACATTTTGCCAAAACGTTTTTACGCATCGCTTTGATTGTAGAACGAGCGATAATCTTTTGCCCAATACTAGCTTGGATCGGCACTTCAAACTGTTGTCTTGGTATTAATTCTTTTAATTTTTCAACGATGATTTTCCCACGTTCATAGGCTGAATCACGATGCACAATAACAGATAAGGCATCTACCGTTTCACCATTTAACAGAATATCCATCTTCACAAGCTTAGACGCTTTGTAACCAATTAATTCATAATCAAATGAGGCATATCCTTTTGTATTTGATTTTAATTGGTCAAAGAAATCATACACAATTTCAGATAGTGGAATCTCGTAGACAATTTGAACACGGTTTGCATCTAGGTACTGCATATCAATAAAGTTTCCACGTTTCTTTTGACACAGCTCCATCACAGAACCAACGTAATCATTAGGAACCATAACACTAGCACGAACGTATGGCTCTTCTACCTGATCAACTTTCTGAGCATCAGGCATGTTGGATGGATTATCAATCTGCAGGGAATCACCATTCGTTAAAGAAACGGTATAAATAACACTTGGCGCCGTTGTAATTAATGTAATGCCAAATTCACGCTCAATGCGTTCCTGAATAATTTCCATGTGCAGAAGTCCTAAGAACCCACAACGGAAACCAAAACCAAGCGCTTGAGATGTTTCTGGCTCGTATTGAAGGGACGCATCATTAAGCTCAAGACGCTCTAACGCTTCACGTAAATCATTGTATTCATTTGTATCAACAGGATACAACCCGCAATATACCATCGGGTTCATTTTACGATAACCAGGTAATGGCTCTCCTGTAGGGTTATCCGCGCTTGTAATCGTATCCCCTACTCGAGTGTCACCAACATTTTTGATGGCAGCTGTCAAAAAGCCCACGTCACCAACAGTTAGTTCATCCTGTTTAGTTGCTTTAGGTGTGAACACCCCAATTTCACTTACTTCAAATTCTTTCCCCGTTGCCATCATAAGGATACGATCGCCTGGTTTGATTGTTCCTTCAACAACTCGAATATACGCAATAACTCCCCGATAGGCATCATACAACGAATCAAAGATCAGCGCTTTAAATGGGGCATTAGGATCGCCAGTTGGTGCAGGAACTTTTTCGACTACCTGTTCTAGAATTTCTTCAATACCGATTCCGTTTTTTGCAGAAGCATGTACAGCCTCAGACGTATCAAGGCCAATGACATCTTCTACCTCTTGTTTCACGCGGTCCGGCTCAGCACTTGGTAAATCAATTTTATTAATAACAGGTAGAATCTCAAGATCATTATCCAACGCAAGATACACATTGGCTAAAGTTTGCGCTTCAATACCCTGAGCCGCATCAACAATAAGAAGGGCTCCCTCACAGGCTGCAAGGCTCCGAGATACTTCGTATGTAAAATCGACGTGTCCCGGCGTATCAATTAAATGAAAGATATACTCTACTCCATCTTTGGCCTTATATTTCAATTGAACAGCATTTAACTTAATAGTAATCCCACGTTCCCGTTCCAAATCCATCGCATCAAGTGTCTGCTCTTTCATCTCACGGTGAGTTAGAGCTCCAGTTAATTCTAAGATTCGATCGGCAAGCGTAGACTTCCCGTGGTCAATATGGGCAATAATCGAGAAGTTGCGTATTCTCGATCGCCTTTCGATCCGTTGTTCATTGTTCATTCTACAATCACTCCTACAGCTTACGTACAAATACACTATCCTCTATTATAGCAAGCTGCCGGTAGACGTTCAATACAGAGAAGTGAAATGTTTTTGCACAATATGGTTTAAAGTTGGGTTTCTGATTCTTTCTCTCTCCCATTTAGCCCTTCAATTGCATTCACCAGAGCTGAAAGAACATTCCTGGTTAGTTCTTCTAAACCTGATGCACTGGCAATCGCGGCCTCCGAGAAAAAGTTTTCATGCCGCCCGTTTTCGCTCGTATGTTGCTTTTCAGTAAGCTCCAATACATTTGGTTGTAGCTGTGTAATTGATTCTTTTTTCACGAACTCTTCCTTCGATAAGGGTGCAGGAGCAGAGATTCCAAGCTGTTCATTCATATATTGAATGCCTCCCATTGCCCCAAGTAACAAAGCAATGATAAGTAGTCCAGTTTGTATATACCATCTCATTTTCATCACGAACCCTCTCCCTCTTGTAAACTCCAATAATAGTCAGAAATCACATCAGCCAACGCTTCTGCCGCACGATATGTTTCCTCGATTGTATTTTCAACTCCTCCAACCTCAACTAACATCATTTCAGGAGATAAATCCTGATTAAATACTCCGTTAGTTCTTGGTCCTTCGGCAATCTTTACTCCACGACTTAACCCTGGATACTTTTTCTCAAGTAATTCATGCATATCCTCGGCCATCTTTGCATTCATGTCGGAGTTTGGATTTTTCCCCCAACTACAAACCACAATCTTGCATACTCTACACCATTAATCGTAGCGGCTGTGTTATCTCTCCCTGCAGAGTCACGATGTAAGTCAAAAAACAATTCAAATTCTTCCGGGCCTGCTACCGCTTCTTCTAAAAAGATTCGTGCGGCCTCATACGAACGATTATAATTCCATCCTTTTTGATGCAGGCTTTCTTGTACACTGCGTTCTTCTTTCACTGTACCTATTCCACGTTTTTCGAGTTCTTGTTTTAGCTTTTCACTTGTCTGAGTAATGTTCACTTTACTATTAAACGCTTCTTTTGAGGTTAATTCCGGCAAAAAGGATTCTGTGTCATGTGTGTTAATTAAGTAAACGACATTTTTATCTCCTGTGTTTTGCTCGGATTCTGCTTGCTTTCGCTTGGCTTCCTCTGCTTCTTTTTCAAGCTGAATCACTTTTTCGAGACTTTCTTCTTTCGCATCGCGCTCAGCAAGCTGCACATCAATAGGAGGACTAGATTCATGAGATAACGTTGTATAATCCGTCCCCTCACCTGCAATATAAATTTTCGAATCAAAGAATGTGAATCCAGGAAGTTCTCTTCCTAAAAAGCTTCGCGGATCTTCTGGATTCAAACTTGTAATCAGCTGAAAAGCAAAAGGAGCCAGCTTGGATGTTTTTCCGTCCTTCAGGCAGTGGTTCTGTAAAATGGCTATTCTCCATGCCCATAACTTGCAAAAGGTGCTCTCCAGCTAAACCAACTGACCATGCATGGATATTTTCTGAGGATAGTCCTCGTCCTTGGCCAAAAGATGTTAAGACACTTATAAGAATAAACAGACTGATTACACCAACCACGGATGTAATGATGATCTGTTTGATGCTTGTCCGGTTCACTTTTATTGTCATGCCTCGAAATCCTGCTGGTTTCATTTGACCACTCCTACATCCAATACCAACCTACTGCCATCCTATTCAAGATGAGGACAGGCTAGAACACAAAAAAACTGCCCCTAAGTCACAAAAGGAACAGTTTTTTTCATCAGCGTGTATAAGCACCAGTATTCATTTGATCAACTTGATTGTGAAGAGCCGCATTTAGACCACCAAGCCAAAACATGAGCCATATCCTCAATAAATACATCAATCTCTTTTGGAGTAACCATTAAATTATGTCCAATTGGCGAAAGTACTTCTGAAATTAACTGACGTTTTTCTTGATCGGGTAAATTCCCTACAATACCAAGTACTGTCTCTCGTTTTTTCTCATCAGGCATATCCTCGTCTGTTAACGTTCTTTTTTCACCAAAAGTCATGCCGGCTGGTGCAAGCGACCTTGACGGAGCGTTTCCTGTTTTCATCTCTCTTCCGAAGTGTTTTAAAACAAAATCAATCGTATCACTTGTTATCGTCACAGCATCAACTACGGTCGGAATACCTATTGCAATAACCGGAATACCAAGTGTTTCTTTGCTGATTTCTTTGCGTTTGTTTCCAACTCCACTGCCTGGGTGGATTCCGGTATCTGTAATTTGAATGGTTGTATTAACACGTTCCACTGACCTAGATGCCAATGCGTCAATGACAACTAAAAAGTCTGGTTTTACCTTATCAATCACCCCAAACAAAATATCACTCGTTTCAATTCCAGTTAAGCCCATAACACCGGGTGTTAATGCACTCACTGAACGGAATCCATCTTGAACTTCCTCAGGAGCCAATTCAAACAAATGCCTTGTCACTAAAATTTCCTCGACAGCGATTGGGCCTAAAGCGTCTGGAGTGACATTCCAGTTGCCGAGTCCAATAACCAAGCAGCTATCTGTCTCGTTTACACCCGACTCTTTTAAAAATTGATGAAAGGATGAGGCAAATACTTTTTCGAGTTTAGCTTGAAGATCTGTGTCTTTGGCACGAATGCCTTGAGATTCAAATGTTAAATAATTGCCTGGTTTTTTACCAATCTTCGGTGCCGCTTCTTCATCAATGATGACCCTTGTTACTTTTA
The DNA here is from genome assembly GCF_023703085.1 of Alkalicoccobacillus plakortidis. Classification (NCBI taxonomy): domain Bacteria; kingdom Bacillati; phylum Bacillota; class Bacilli; order Caryophanales; family Bacillaceae; genus Shouchella; species Shouchella oshimensis. The sequence goes on from NZ_JAMQJY010000006.1 coordinate 136,190, forward strand.
TCCCGTCTATATCATCTGATTTGATATCAATGCCAGTAGCGGGTTTAGCTTCCGGTTGCTTTTCTTGGTATATTTCGTGAGCCTCCACAGCTAAGTCTGTCCGCACCTCAAAAGCTTCCATGTTCAAGTGATTGTCCATCATTTGCCTCCAGTAAACGTTGATTTCTTTATCTTTCCTCTAGGCAAGTTTTTTCATGCATCTACTTAATCCAAATAGAGCTATTGCTTTTATATAGTGATTTTGATAAAATGCTTGTTGTTATACAAGTGATTATAAACAGCATTTCAATAGCTGATAACGGTATGTAAAAGGACGCTCTTCTTTGAACAAACTAGTTACAAATTGAGAATTGGCTGTTTGCTCAGGAGGTGAAACAAATGGCAAATATTAAATCCGCAATCAAACGTGTGAAAACAAATGACAAGCGTCGTGCTCAAAACGTTGCTTATAAGTCAGCTCTACGTACTGCCATCAAAAACTTCGAGAAGAAAGTTGAAGCTGGAGAAACAGAGGGAGCTCAAACTGCATTTGCTGAAGCAACAAAGAAAATTGATAAAGCTTCAAGCAAAGGTCTTATCCATAAAAACAATGCTGCTCGCACAAAGTCTCGTCTAGCTAAACAGCTTAATGGACTTTCAGCTTAACAACACAGAAGAATTACAAAAACCGGACCATTATGTTGTTTAACTCACATAATGGTCCGGTTTTTTGTTTATCAAAAATTAAGTGAGTAGTGTCACCGCTCCGGACATACACTTCACCTTGAGACTGATGTGAGAAAAGGGTAATCAGCAGTCTCGTCGATCCCGCTATGTAGGAGGGTCAGATTTTTTTATGGATTTATAATAAAATGCACACTTCTATAAATTATAAAAGAGCCGAAAATTAATGAATGATTTATAAAAAGTAGAGTACCTAAAACGACGTATAATTTAGCTTTCTTCCCCACGGCACACGCATTGTGCTTGGCGTTGGCGATATTAATACCAATTACCAATGTGTCTTATTGAACTTGATCTAGTCGATCATTCCGAGTATGAATTATCGTAAGTTTCCTTGATGTGTGTGTTGCAATACCATCTTAACAGAGGTTTTTTTGTATAAACATGTCCAGAAAGTCCAAAAGAAATCACACACATGCTCCAAGCGGCATGTTTGCAAATCCCCTCTTGCTCTCAGATATATCTTGAAACCATAAACTTCAGGTCAAGTCATTTTGTTTTTATTAAGCATATTCTCGGGTGGATAGTGCACCTAATTTTATGATAAAAAGTTCTACGGCAAATTCTTTTTCTTGTTTGCCTGTTTTGATGGCATAATCGGTATCTGCGGCAGCCATTATGCTTGATTTTAATTTCTTTTCATCAAAGCTTACAACTTGTTTCGCTGCAAGTTTCACAACATAGGGATGTAATTTAAGCATACCAACCATTTGTTTTTCAGAATACGAACGCTGTTTTAATTCTTTCACATGTAGATAGATACGCAATTGCCTTACAAGCATAGCGAGAATCATTAAGGGTTCTTCTTTTCTTCTAACCATTTCCTTAAAATTTGCTACCGCAGCTGAAATCTCTCCCTTCATTGACCATTCAATCAAGTCAAAGATAGACTGCTCAAGGGTTTTAGCAACCAGTTGATTTACAGCCTCCATCGTCACTTCTCCACCTACTCCAGAATAGAGTTGGCATTTTGTTAATTCTGAGCGTAATTGCAACAAATTAGTTCCCGCTAATTCAACAAGTCGCTTCTTGACAGGATCAGCGACATCAATTCCTAACTGATTCGCCTGCTCTCCGATCCATTTTATGGTCTCGTGTTCAGATAACTCGGCCGCATGAACCACTGTCGTATTTGTTTTTAATTGTTTTGTCACCTTTTTACGCTCGTCTAGCTTCTCATATGGTGCAATGATAATTAGCACTGTTTCAGGAAGAGGTTGCTTGAGGTAAGGTTCTAGGCTTTCTATTTGGTGATCAATGCTTGTATCATTTTTTTGACTCGTTGCCAAATAAAAATCCTGAATAATGACGACTTTCTTTGATGAAAAAAACGGTAAAGTCTCCGCTTCCTCTATGATTAGTTGTAACGGTGTATCCGCTAAACGAAAACGCTGAACATTCATATCTTGCTCGTCTTTACTAAGCGTGTTTGCTAGGACTTCGTTTATCATCTCCTCGATGATAAACGCCTGTGTTCCATGCAAAAAATAGACAGGATCAATTTGTTGTTTTTGAATTTTTTTTATTTGCTTTATGTAATCCATCCTTTAATACCCCGTCCTTTAAATAACGTCTGTACCAAACATCTTACTAAAGAACACAAGAAAGATAAAGAGGAGACAAGCCAATATGGCCGCCTCCATTTATAATAAACGCAAAGAAACAAATCCCGGGAAATTGCTTCTTTACGTAATATACGACCGGTCTCTTTATAAGATATCCTATGCACCTAAGCATTATGGGTGACAACTCTTAACAGCTTAACCAATGCTTTATGTGAACGTACAGTTATGCACAAATCATGAAACAAGCATAGTAAAATAGAGCGCTTTCGCTTATACTAAAAAATGAGAGAGAGGAGGATTATGATGAATAAGTTTGAAGAAGAAGTTCAAAGCAAACGAAATGATGCCATTGACTCTGGTATTGGGTTTGTCGCATCCTTTGGTTTCTTTGCCACCCTCTTTATTATTGCTTCCCTTGTTGATGTCTTCAGTCAATTTTAAGCTGAATAGGGTTCAACACAGTTAACAGGACTTTATTCATTTTGAGGTCCTGTTTCTTTTTGTTCAATTGCACTCTCTACACGGATTTTCTTATCCTTTAGCTTAAACTGAACGGCCCCATTAAGGTCTGTTCGCATGACGACTACTTGTCTCTCTTCAAAGCGATTAAGGATGTCTGGATGGGGATGACCATAGCGATTGTTCCTACCAGCAGATATCAAAACAGCTTTTGGTTTAATATGATCTAGAAACAGCTCAGATGAAGATGTTAGACTGCCATGATGCCCAGCTTTTAATATGTCTACAGACAAATGAGGATAACGCTCCATCAACCTGTGCTCACCCTTCTCCCCAAATCCCCCGTAAACAACCAGTGTATCCCTTCAAGAGAAGCAGCAAGTACAATAGATCGCTCGTTAATATCTTGTTCAAAGTCTGATGCAACTGGCGCAATGATGGTAAGTTCATTATTTCCGTATGACCGTTTCTGCCCCGCTTCAACCATATGAATTGTTGTTCCTGCCTGCAAATATGCCTCTAGTACTTGTTTCTCATTTTTCTTTTCTACTGGTCCCTTTCCATACAAAAGCTCACGAACGGCTACTTTTCCAAGCAAACCTTGGGCACCTCCAATATGATCATGATCTCCGTGAGTCAGAATTAACGTATCAATTGTGGTAATTCCTTTTGCCTTTAAGTAAGGAACCAAAATATCCTTGCCCGTATCAAATTGATTTCTCCGCTTTTGCCAGGGCTCGTCAGAAAAACGAATAACCCCTCCAGTATCAATGACAAGAACGGCCTCGCGTCTTGGCAATTCAATGACAAAACTATCTCCCTGTCCCACGTCAAGCATGGTAACCACGGCTTCTTTTTGAAAGTATGGCAAGAGTTTGATTCCACCAAGCACGATCGCTAAACTTATCATAGCAGGTATCCACCAAATTTTGATTTGAGACTCCCAAAGGAGAAGCACAATCAAGATCACAGCATACAAGCTAACAAGCTGCCATCCTGACAATTTGCCTGGCGTATAAGCACCTACTGGGTACTGATTGATAAAAAGGAGCACGTTGTGAACAGGAGGAACAACCAACTGTAAGAAATAATAAGGCAAATTAAATACACCAGGAAGAATCAAATCAAACAAACTTGATAGAAAAGATGCAGGTAGGACAACGATCGTAACAAAGGGAATATAAATGAGGTTTAATGGTAGGCTGATTAAATTCCATTCAAAGAAATGAAACAAAATAAGAGGAAGGGTAACCAGTTGAGCGATAAATGTTACAGCCATTGTTTTTTGTAAATAAGAAGTGTAGAGAGTTTGAATCGTTTGTGCGGATAAAATTAATGCAAAGGAAACAAGGAAGGAAAGTTGAAACCCCAACTGAAACAATGAATAGGGTTTAAGCAGGAGAAAAATGAGACAGGTCAGAGATATACCTATCATAGGGTGTATTCGTTTCTTTAATCTTAGACATAAAAGCACAACAAAGCTCATAGCTGCTGCCCTGATTACGGGAGGTGCTGCTCCAGCAATGATCGCATAAAAAGGTAGACCGACCATTAACAACTCCATAGAGCGCTCTCTTGTCATCCCAAACCTTATTAAAACGTACATGGCACAAGCTGTTAACATGCCAACATGCAATCCAGATACAGCTAACAAATGAATAACTCCTAGCCTTTGATAGGCTTGAAGAATATCTTGATCTATAAAATACCGATCTCCATAGGTTAAGGCGATAATTAATCCCGCTGTCTCTTCGTGATACCTTTCACGGATTTGAGCCATTCGATCCATACGCCAACGATTAAATTGATCCGTCCATGTTCCATTTGCATCGTTGCAAACCACTTTTTGTGGTTCTATTTGATATACCCAGTGAATCGTTTGATCATAAAGATATGAGGCGTAATTGTATTGAAAGAAATTAGTTGGCTCATTTGGTTTAGATAACTTTCCATAAAATAAACAACGCTCGCCAGGACGTAACTCACTCCACTTTTGTTGTTGATCTTCGTCTTTTAATAAACCGGATGTTTGCAATCGTTCACCATTCTCAAGGTGTACCTGGAACTGGATCGAATCACCATTAATACGCGGAATTCCCGTGACCGATCCCGTTGTTTCCAGATGACCTTCCTGTAAAGTAGTGACATTTATTCTTTCAGCGCTGACTCCCCGTATTGTAAAAATCACAAAAAAGAGAATCGCGAGCAAAAGAGCCTTTTTCCATTGCTCTTTTTGCAGTAAACAATATAACAGTAAAAAGGCTACTAGTAGATAGAGTGCTAAATCATAGCCACGAATAGCACCCCATAGCCCAAGGATGGATGAAACAAGACAAATGGTTAAAAGTCTTATTATAACCCCTGCTCTCTACTATGATTTTGTATAAATCGAACGAGTTTGTTGGAGCATTTCTTGAAGCACTTCTTCTGATACCTCGGCTTTTTCAAGTTCTTTTAATAAGGAGACTGTTAGATTTAACTTATCTTGATAACGTCGATCCAAAACCGCTTCATCCAGCTCTACAGCAATCAATTCAACACCTGCTGCCTTAAAAATTTGCTCAGCATATGGATCATTCTTATATTCCTTAGCATAAAAAACCCGCTGAATGCCTGCTTGTATAATCGATTTGGAGCAATGTACACACGGAAAATGTGTCACGTAAAGCTCTGCCCCTTCAGTAGGTACTCCAAATTTCGAACATTGCAACAATGCATTGATTTCAGCATGAATTGTCCGGATGCAATGATTATCAACAACCATACATCCATCATCTAAGCAATGAGCCTCCCCACTAACAGAGCCATTATAACCCCAAGCAATAATTCGTTTA